>CANIBZ010000009.1 GCA_947466425.1 Flavobacteriales bacterium | reverse complement strand
CAACTCCAAAGCGACGACCAATAGCCTTGTCTGATAGTCCTAATTTTAAATGCGCCTCAATACATTGTAGCTTGAATGCGAGTGTGTATTTTTTTCTCTGTGACATAAAAAAGCCCCCAATAAGTGTCTAACTTTTTGGGGGCAGTCCACTTGGACAGCTCTTTTCTTCGTAAATGAATAATCAACCTATTCTTTTACGAAAGGAACGCGTTGTATTTGATTGCCATTTTGAAGTGACAAGAAATAATACCCGTTGCTCAATTCTGAAACATTCAATTGGAAAGTATTGTTCACAGCTCCGTTACCGAAGTTGTTCGCGAATACTTCTTTACCGTCGATTGAATAGATGCGAATGATTGTGTTTTCGCTTGGTTTCAATTTAGATGCCTTCACCGCAACACTTCCAGAAGTTGGATTCGGGAACATGTTTACTGAAGTTTGTGTTGAATTCAATTCAGCAACAGCATTCGGATAAGCTCCTGTAGTGTTCAACCAGAATCCGTTCTGTTGAATTCCTCCTGGACTTGAAACTCCGTTTGCGTCCATTGTGAAAGTCACACAATTTGAAGATGAACAACCGTCATTGAAGTTAACTGTTAAGCAAACCGTGTAGGTTCCGATTGAATCATAGAAATAAGCCGGATACCACTCGTTTGAAGTCATTCCATTTCCGAAGTCCCAAGTCACTGAACTTACTGTAGACAAGTCGCCATTCCAGAAGATCAAAACAGAATTTTCCATTTCAACCATAGAATCTGGCATTAATTCAATTGTAGTCGAGCAAGCCGTTGTGTCAACTGCGCATGCTGAGTTCAAACCGAACACTGCTGATTGAAAACTTCCAGAAGTCATGTCTGTTGAAATCAACACCATTCCATTTGCTGAAATGTTAATTCCTGAAGCTGCACCTCCGTCCCATCCGTCGCCGAATGTATCGAACATGTTCAATGTGTAACATCCGTCTGCTAGACAAGTGTAGTTTGTTATTGATCCATTTGATACGGTAGACTGTCCGCCGATCAGAATAGTTCCATTTGCGTCTGCAATGTTGTAAGAACTTTCGTTGATAAATGTTCCAGGGTTAAAGTCTATAGCCACCGCTGTTCCGGTGGTGCAACCAGAGAAGCAAGATCCATCATCTACTACAGCCAATGCGTTGTAGTTTACAGCTGTTGAATCCATGCAACCATATACAAGAACACATGATCCATCGTCTGTGGTGGCAGTTGAGTTGTAGTTCGAAGCCAATGGGTTTGTGCAACCGAAGATCTCTCCGCATGTTCCATCTACACTGAAATTCACCGATTGAGTTACAAGATTATCTGCAAGACCTGTGTGAATCACTTGACCTTGACCGTTGTTGATCCAGAAGTAACCGTTGTACCATCCTGGTAGACCTGCGTTGTTCGACATTACTGCAGTATAACACTCACCTGCTTGCAAGCATAGGTTCGCATTATAAATTGCAACATTGTTCAATGAAGGTGCGGTCCAAACAGTATCTCCGGCTGAATTCAAAATAGAGAGAGCAACTTGTCCGCCGTTTGAAAACGTGCAGATGTAAAGAGAGGCGTTCACACTTCCAACGCCGTTGCAATAAAAACATGATCCGTTGTCAACGTTTGCAGTTGAGCTGTAGTTTACTGCAGTTGGGTCTGTGCATCCTTCATACAAGCAGCCGATGTTTACGGTAGCAATTGGGTTGTAATTGGAAGCGGTTGCATCCATACATCCTTCAACGGCCGGAGTCCCGCAATTTCCTACTCCAACACCAAACATGAAAGTTCCTTGGTTTCCTGTAGTAAATGTTCCTGAGTATGAGGTTTCACCCATTACAAAAACATTCAATGAACCTCCGTTCCATCCGTCTCCGAATGAATCAAACATGTTCACTCCGTAGCATCCTACGGGTAAGCACCATACACCGCTGGGCGTTGTACCTGTTCCTGTGGCAACTACAGAGCCTGTGGTAGTATTTACTACAGTGTAGCTCATTTCATTTGGATAAAATCCCGGGGTCACGGTGTACGAAACTTGCGTACAAGATGTGTCTATTTGCGCTTTCGCAACGAAGCCCGTTGCGAATAGAACTGCAATTAAGAATAAACGTAAAGTTTGTTTCATAGTTTTAGGTTAGTGTAACGAATATATAATTACTCGTTGGTAATCAGACATTCATATCAAGAAAAAAGTTGCTTACTCTTGGAATTGTGGAAAAGTGGCCTATTCGAAAATGGCGCCGCTGCCTATTAATTCCTCTCCGATATAGAATGCAGCGAATTGTCCTTTCGCAACACCGTATTGGGTTTCATGAAAAATCACATACGTAAATTCACTTCCAACCGAAACATTGGCTTTAAACAAGGGTTGTCGATAACGTATGCGGCAATCGACTTCCAAGACCTTTCCATTTATAGGTTTCAAATTTTCTTGAATCCAATGTGCCTCTTCATTGCGAATGGCGAGACCTCTTCTTGCAAGAGCGGGGTGTGATTCTCCTTGTGCCGAATAGACTAAATTGTGTTCTACATCTATAGACACTACAAATAAAGGAATGGCTTGTCCGCCAATTCCCAAACCTCTTCTCTGCCCTACTGTATAATAATGCGCCCCATTGTGCTCTCCAACATCGTCGCACATTTCCGAAGTGAAAATTTGTGGTCTTGAAAGAACCGCAGGATCCGAAGAAGTGTCATTCACCAATTCATTTAACTGTGGAAGGAATTCGTCTTTTATGCGCAACACTCTTCCTTTTTTCGGGGCCAATTGTTGTTGAAGGAAAACCGGAAGCTTCACCTTCCCAATGAAACACAATCCTTGGGAATCTTTCTTGTCTGCATTTGGAAGTTGAAGTTCTGCGGCAATGACGCGCACTTCTGGCTTGGTTAATTCACCAATGGGAAAAAGTGCTTTGCTCAACTGAGCTTGATTCAACTGACACAAGAAATAGCTTTGGTCTTTGTTACCATCTGCCCCTGAAAGCAGATGGTATTGAGTAACTCCGTTTTCAACGGTCTCCGATTTTCGAACATAGTGTCCGGTTGCTACGAAGTCAGCCTTCAACTGCTCGGCTGCTTTCAAGAAAACATCGAATTTTATTTCTCGGTTGCAGAGTACATCTGGATTGGGTGTTCTTCCCAATTCGTATTCTCGGAACATGTATTCCACAATGCGTTCGCGGTATTCCACGCTGAGGTCAAGAACATGAAAAGGTATGCCTAGATGTTCTGCAACGAGCATAGCATCGTTCGAATCGGTAATCCAAGGACATTCGTTATTGATAACAACGGACTCGTCGTGCCAATTGCGCATAAACACCGCAATTACCTCATACCCTTGCTGAAGCAGCAAATGTGCAGTAACTGCAGAGTCAACTCCGCCAGACAGGCCAACCACTACCCTTTTCATTTTGCAAAATTAGGTGAGAGACTTGAATTAGCTTCAATAAACAAAAAGAAAGAATTACATTTGGCTATAGCCGTTTGAGGCAACCCTTAAACTAAATCTCGTCTAATCACAAATTACTGGTGTCAATAGAACGCTCTCAACAAGAACTTATTGACGGTTGCCTTAAAGGAGACAGCCGAAGCCAGCATGCTGTTTATAAGATGTATTATGGGAAAATGAAAGCTGTTTGTTTGCGCTACGCAAGCTCCACAGACGAAGCGAAAGATATGGTGCAAGACGGATTCATTAAAGTTTTTTCCAGTTTGGAAAAGTTTGAAGGAAACGGATCTTTGGAAGGATGGATTAGACGGATAATGGTAAACTTATCTATTGATCAATACCGCAAAAAGAGGCATCATGTAGATCTTGATTTGGAAAACTCTAAGCATTTAGTTGAAGAAAATGCAGAAGAGGAAGACGAACAAGAATCAGAGATTTATGACTTTCAACCCCATCATATTGTAGAAGCCATGCAACAATTGACACCTGTATATCGCACAGTTTTCAACTTGTATGTCTTCGAAAATTTTTCTCACCAAGAAATTAGTGAGAAACTCGGCATTAGTTTAGGCACTTCAAAAAGTAACTATTCGAAAGCCAAGAAGAACATGAAAAAGATATTATTAAAAAATAAAATTAACGAGGCGAATGAATCGTAACCCGTTGGATAAATTTGAGCAAGGAATTCAGGAAGCTTATAATAATTATGAGTTACCTTACAGTTCTTCCGAATGGTCGCAAGTAAGCCGAAGAATTCTTCGCAAGCGACTTTTCACAAGTCTTGCCTTGTGGGGAAGTGCAGCGGCTGTTATTACTGTTGTTGGTGTTTCTGGATATTTCGTTCTGTCTAATCAGAAGGAAACACCAATAGCTAGCACTCCTAATTCAGTTGAAATAGTGAATTCTGTTCAAACGCCAATTGGTAGCGAAGACGACTCTTTGAAAAAGACTAGTTTGAATGAATTACTTCAAGATTTTAACCGCCCATCATTGCCTACGGCTAATACGCAATTGACAAATATTATTCCGAACTCTCAGGATTTAACTTCTTTAAACCTTACCCCTGAAATCCCTGAGGTCATAGGTACAGTGCCAGCTTCCGACATACTTGAAATCAATAAAAAATCATTATTGATTGAACCGAGCGTTCGCAGTGCTTGTGCAGGTGCTGAAGTGAATTTCAACGCGAAGAACAGCCCGAAAAACGGCAGCTACTTGTGGAATTTCGGTGACGGAAGTTTTTCCAATCAGGAAAACCCCGCGCATGTTTACAAGTCAGCAGGAATATTCGACGTATCACTTTCTGTAACTGATCCGAACAACGGACAGATTTCAACTATTGCTATGCGTGATTTAATTACCATAAATCCAAAGCCCGAAGCAGACTTTGAATGGACATACACCAACAGCCCTGCTGGAGAGCCTACTGCAAAATTTGTGAATACCAGTGTAAACGCAAATACTTTCGTTTGGAAATTTTCAGACAATAAGACATCTACCGAAATTTCTCCAAGTGTAATCTACAATGCAAAAGGAAAGCAAGCAGTAATTCTCGAGGTTCACAATTCCTATGGCTGTGCAGACGAACAAGTAAAAATTGTTCAAGTCAATGCAGATTTTAATTTAGGTGCTGAATCTTCCGTGAGTGCATATGATATTTCATTCATGCCAGAAGCCCTAAAGAAAGACGGCAATAAATTCAAACTCACAGTTTACGATGGTGAGAATATTGTTTTCGAATCAAATTCTAAAACAAAACCGTGGAAAGGAGAGACAAAAGGTGGAAAGAAAGCAATTGCGGGACAGAAGTTCCCTTGGATTGTTTTAATATATGGAGAGAATGGAACCGACGCTCGTTATTACAGCGGAACACTTACAATTGTACCTTAACCAAAACCTCATATACCTAAAACTGAAGGGCCTTTTCGAAGGCCCTTTTGTTTGTACTCATTCTTGCTGTTTCTGCAATAAAAATCATTAAATTTGCATCGCCTTTTTGTTATGATAATTTGATGCAACCATTTGTTGTTTAAAAGCGTCTCAAACTAAACCAACTGCAAGAATGAATAAATTCTTATACTTACTTTTTTTCAGCCTCTTCTCTCTTTATGCTCATTCTCAAATTACAGCAATATATACGGGCACTCTTTCTACATGTGGAGGTACACTTGCTGATGATGGTTTAGGAGGACCCTACACGGACAATAATTACACTTTGGTACTTTGCCCGTCCAATCCTGGGGATGTTATCCAATTAGACTTTTCGGCCTTTCAATTACAAACTTCTCCGAATGGAAACAACAGTGACTACCTATCTATTCATGACGGCCCTAATGCATCTTCGCCACCTTTAGGAAGTTATACAGGAAATTCGTTGCAAGGTCTTCAGGTTACAGCTACGGTAAACAACCCTACTGGCTGTCTAACTATTGTTTTTCAAGATAACGGTCAGGCAAACACCGCATCTCCTGGTTTCGAAGCGGCTATTATCTGCACCACACCCTGCGATCCTCCTTCACAGAGCTCAACAATAACTTCACCTTCACCAGGGGGACAATCAGTTTCAGTTTGTGCTGGAGCAGCCGTAAACTTTAGTGGTGTTGGATCTTTCGCTCAACCCGGTTTTGCTATTTCGCAATACATATGGAACTTCGATGACGGATCTATTGATAGTTTATCTGGACAAACGCCTTCACATGTATTTAATGAGCCGGGAGAATATGTTATAACACTGACTGTTGAGGACAACAACGGATGTCAAAGTTTGAATACCGTTCCTCTCCAGGTATTGGTTTCAACCATACCCAGCTTCCCCAATATGGATGACATTACAACTTGTCTAGGTGAGCCTGTTACTCTTACAGGTAACTATTTATCACATACTTGGACCGCCTTGCCACCTCAAGTTGTCTCGGGTACCACCTATCTAGCAGATGGCGCTGGATTCTCTTATTCGACTACTTTGAATTTCGATTTTTTCGATCCGGCTGCTACACTTACCAGCTGTGCCGATTTATTGAGTGTTTTCGTAAATATGGAACACAGTTACATGGGCGACTTAGGAATAACAATTTCATGTCCGAACGGTACAACGGTTAATCTAGTTACGTGGGGAACAAATGGTGGAGGAACAACTTTTTTAGGCCAGCCCTTAGACGCCTTTCCTGAAACCACTACCCCAGGTATTGGATGGGATTACTATTGGTCTCCAACAGCGACCAACGGTACATGGGGACAATCTTCAACCGCGGGAATTACAACGCCAGTAACGACTCCTACCGCCGGAAACTCATTGACACCTGGCACATATGCATCTCAAGATAATTTGTGTGCACTCGTTGGTTGTCCATTAAACGGCGGCTGGACATTTTCAGTAACGGATAACTTAGGTGCTGATAACGGCTATATTTTCGAATGGGGGGTTAACTTCAATCCGAATTTATACCCTGGAGTAACCACATTCACTCCAATAATTGGTGCTGGTGCTGATAGCTCTTTTTGGTCAGGTCCAAACATTACTTCAACCTCTGCAAATGGTGATGTAATAGTGGTTACCGAGCCTGCGCCAGGAACGTATGATTACATCTATACAGTTGAAAACAACTTCGGATGCACCTTCGACACAACCATAAGCGTAACCATTAACGACAATCTTCAAATTACCGCTGGTCCTGATCAAATCTATTCTTGCGGCGATTTAACCCTTCAAGGAGGGTTCCAAGGAATCCCTACCCCGAGTTGTGCGCAAGACGGTGGTGTCTTCAGTTATTGCTACAACAACAGTGAAAGTTTTACCTGGACCTTTTGTCCTGACGTTCAGAACGATGGTGTTTCATTCATGACATTTGATTTCATAGCCGGACAGATGGAAGGTTTCTTTGAGGTATTCAATGTTTATGACGGACCTGATGCAACTTACCCCCAAATTGGCAACTGGACTACTGGGGATGCCACGGGCCAATCTTGGACAGCTACCAATCCGACAGGATGTATCACTGTAACGTTTACTTCGGACGGTTCTGTTTCTTGTGCTAGTGGGTCCTACCAACCTTGGAGCTATGACGTGAACTGCACCAATGGCGGCCCTCAGTACACTTGGGAATGGACCCCTGCTGGCAACCTCAACAACCCGAATGTTCCTCAGCCAACCATGAGTTCTTTGGCGCAGCAAACTACCTATACATTGGTGGGGTATCCTGTTGGACATCCCGATTGTAATACATCAGATCAGTGCATTGTTACCATTGACCCTGTTGGAGATCCTGGCATAGACAATTCAATAAACATCTGTTCCACTGACCCAGCCTTTGCCATGCTTCCGCAACTGGGAGGTACTCCGGTAAGCACAGGTGTATGGACCAATCCGAGCAACGCGACCGTTCCCTTCGGAATATTCGATCCGTTAACTATGCCGTCAGGTGCATACACATATACCGTGACACTTGGAACATGCTCACTGTTCTCAACATTGAACATTGCCTTTGCTGGTCCTACAACCATGACCATAGCCAACGATACTGCGATTTGTTACATGGGCGATTTGAACTTGGATCAATTGACACAAGCTTCGGGACAAGCACCTTTCACCTACGAATGGACCTACAACGGAAGCGTTGTTGCGAATACTGCTGATGCTGCTTATAATCCTACTGTTAGCGGACAGGCTTGCTTAACCGTAGTTGATGATTGCGGATACACAATTACACAATGCTTCAACGTAGCTGTTGCTCCTGATGTCGCAGTAACCTTCACTTCTCCCGACCCATCTACATGTTGGCCAGAAACTTTAACGTTGGTAAATACTACCGATCCAACTACCTACCAGAATATGGCTTGGGACATTAGTAATGGCCAACATGTTATCAATCAGAATCAACTTGATTTGAACTTCGCTGCTCCTGGCACCTACGATGTGACTTTATCAGTTGTTACCAGTATTGGTTGCACCTACAGCACAACTATTTCGAATTTCTTAACTTCTTTCGATCCACCGCAAGCTGGATACATTGCAGATCCGCAACCTACAGACGCGAACAATACAGTTATTAATTTCACAGATCAATCATTAGGTAACATTGTAACCTACGACTGGATCTTCAATATACCAGCACCACTTGGAACTTCTTCTGCTCAGAATCCGACCTTCGCCTTTCCGCAAGGCACAGGAGGAGAATATCCGATTCGATTAACAGTAACAGACGCAAACGGTTGTACCGATTTTGTTGAAGGTGAAATCATCATTCGAAATATCTTCCAATATTATCTTCCAAATACATTCACACCGAACAACGACGGATTGAACGACGTGGTTATGATGGTTGGAAGTGACATTGATGAAAACAAATTCAAACTAGAGGTTTTCAATCGTTGGGGAGACATTGTGTTCAGCACAACAAATCCTACAACGGCGTGGACCGGTAATACCTATAACGGTGCATACTATTGTCCAGAGGGAGTTTATAACTGGAATGCAGTTGTGATTTCAAAAACAACTGGAGAACGGTATGAGATTCAAGGACACTTGAATTTGATTCGCTAACAAAAATCTTTTTTCAGCAATGCCCTCTAGGATTATCTTAGAGGGCATTTTTGTTTGAAGCAAATTAAGATTATGGCGGCCAACACAGTTTTCGGATGGGTAATTAAAAAGCGGCTTCACCAAATGGAGTTGTTCAAGCAATACCCCTTGGAAGTACAAGAAGAAATTCGTCAAAAACTTATCGATGAGGCAGCGCTCACTGCATTCGGAAAGGAGCATAAATTCAAGCACATTCATTCGCTTGAAGACTTCCGCAAGGCCATACCTCTTCGAACATACGAAGAACATTTCCCCTATATAGAAAGAATGATTCAGGGTGAAGGAAACGTTCTGTGGCCCGGCAAAACGAAGTGGTTCGCGAAGAGTTCGGGCACCACAAATAGTCGAAGCAAATTCATTCCCATCTCGAATGAGAATTTAGAAGAAGGACACTACAAAGGAGGAAAAGATTTACTGGCTATCTTTTACAACCTTCGTGAAAATGCCGATCTATTTTCTGGAAAAACACTGATCGTTGGCGGAAGCACGAAGATGAGTGAAGAAGAGGAAAACACGATTGGCGATTTAAGTGGAATTATTATTTCGAATTTACCGTTTTGGGTGGAAATGAAACGCGTTCCGCAGCGAGAGATTTCGCTCATGGATAATTGGGAAGAGAAACTCGATGCTATGGCGCTCAATACCATGAATGAAGATGTGCGTGTGCTTTCAGGAGTACCAAGTTGGACTCTACTCCTGCTTCGAAGAATTTTAGAGTTGAAAAAGGCCAATCACATTCATGAAGTTTGGCCAAACCTTCAGATGTATATGCATGGAGGAATAAGCTTCGCGCCTTATCGCGAACAGTTCAATGCCATACTTCCGAATGGCACGACAGATTATTTCGAAACGTACAATGCGAGTGAAGGATTTTTCGGCATACAAGACCAATTGAATTCAAATGAAATGTTGTTGATGTTGGACTATGGCGTTTATTATGAATTCATTCCATTGGATGAATTGGAAAACGAACATCCAAAAGCCATCGGCCTAGAAGTAGTAGAATTGAATAAAATCTATGCGCTAGTTATTACGACCAATACAGGTCTTTGGAGATACCTAATAGGTGACACCATTCGCTTCACCCACCTCTACCCTTTCCGTTTTCGAATAGTTGGAAGGACGAAGCAGTTCATTAATTTAACCGGTGAAGAACTTATGGTGGAAAATGCGGAAGCCGCATTGCGCAAGACCTGCACGCACATGAACATTCATGTGGTGGAATACACCGTAGCGCCTTTCTTCCCGAATGAAAATGAAACTGCTGCGCATGAGTGGTTCATTGAATTTGAAAACAATGATTTTGATTTTGATCGTTTTTGTTTTTTGTTGGATGAAAATTTACGCGATGAAAATTCCGATTATGATGCGAAGCGAAACACGAATTTGAATTTAGGATTTCCAATTATTCATAAAGGAAAGAAAGATGTGTTCTACACTTGGTTGAAGTCACGAAACAAATTAGGCGGACAGCATAAAATCCCTAGATTAGCGACGGATCGTGTGTGGCTAGACGAATTAATTGAATTGAACAAATGATAAAGTTTCTCAGCGTCTTAAGTGTCTGCTTCTTTGCGCTTGTATTCCGCATACAAGCGCAACATCGTGTGCAATGCGATGCGCTTGGAAATACCTACGATGTTTGCACCGATCATATTACGAAACACAGTTCCAACTTCAACATAGATTACAGACTGAGCACCTTGCAATACGGCACTTCTGCGCAATTAGACTTAACGAATCCATTGGTTCCGTTTTTGTTTTTTCAGGATCAGAGTTCATTGATATTCTTCGACAACAATCTAAATGTCTTAGAAGATCCTATATTCTTGAATGAAAAGTTTCAAGGCCAAATAACATGTGCCGCAGGATCGAAGGGAGATGCCCTCTGGTTATACGACGCGAATTCAAGTACCCTTATTCGCACGAACAGACAATTCGAGGTTCTAAGTAAATCTCCGAATCTATCGTATCTCTTAAAGACGACACTTCAACCCAAACAGATTATTGAAAGTGGTCAGCGTGTCTATTTGATTGATTCTGAAAAAGGAATTCTACTATTTTCCCTTTTTGGAAATTTGGAAATCCAAGGCAATGCCTATTTAACCCCTGACCCAGTTTATCGCTGGAACGACTGCATTTATTTCCGAATGGAAAACGCGTTGTATGAATGGAAAAACACTGATGCGAATCCACGTATTTTGAGTTATTTCGAATTGAACGAATTGAACGATAAAAATACTTGGATCATTTGTGACGACCAACTCTTCTATACATCGCTAGAATCGGGCATTAAACGAGAAATACCTAATCTTGAAAACTTAGAGAAATAACCCTTCGAAAATCCATATTTTTTCTCTACTTTCGAACCTCATTATTACCTAAACGAATTATGCATATAGCCATTGCCGGGAACATCGGTTCAGGAAAGACTACGCTCACGACTTTAATCGCGAAGCACTACAAATACACCGCTCATTTTGAAGAAGTAGATAACAATCCGTATTTAAGTGATTTTTACAAAGACATGCAACGCTGGTCTTTCAACTTGCAAGTGTTTTTCTTAAGAAGTCGTTTCAGACAGTTGATTGATATTAAGAAGAAGTCGAAGAAAATTGTGCAAGACCGCACCATATACGAAGACGCCTACATCTTTGCTCCGAACTTGCATGCGATGGGATTAATGACCACCCGTGATTTCGAAAACTACACAGATTTATTTGGTGTAATGGATGAATTCATTACTCCGCCAGATTTGTTAATTTATTTGCGTGCTTCAGTTCCATCGTTGGTAACGAACATTCAAAAACGCGGACGTGAGTACGAAGAAGCCATTCGCTTAGATTATTTAACGCGTTTGAATGAGCGTTACGAAGCTTGGGTTACAACTTATACCAAGGGGAAGTTGTTAATCATTGACATCGATAACAATCGCTTCCATGAGAATCCTGAAGACTTAGGCACCATCATTAGCGGCATTGAAGCGCAGTTGAACGGGTTGTTCTAACTAATTAACGAACGAAGACTAAGGTATTCGCATTGCTTAATTTTTCATTGAACGAATAGCCTTCTTCCTTGAATTTCTGAAGATCTGCTATTGACTTGGCGTTCGATTCGATTACGAAACGCGCCATGCTTCCTCTTGCTTGTTTTGAAAATGTTGGGATGCTCTTCAATTCTTTTCCTTTCGCTTGAAAGAATTTGAAATAAAGAATTTCCCGGTTGAAATTTTTCGTGTCAATGAGTTTGAAATACTCATCTGAAGCCAAATTCAACAAATACCCCTTTGGTGCTATTTCGTTCTCTAGATTCATTGAAACGGCTTCACTCCAATATGAATAAAGTGTCTTTCCTGATTTCGTTTTGTATGGTGTTCCAACCATGAGTCGGTATGGAAGAACAATATCTGTTGGCTTCAAAACTCCATAAAAGCCGCTGAGTATGCGAAGCGATGATTGCGCTTTTTTCCAACTTGTTTTTGAAAACGATTTAGCTTCGAGCGATTTGAAAGCCTCACCGCTGAATAGCATCGCTGCAGGAATACCCTTCGACAAATCTTTTTTATTCCATTTTTGAAAACGCGATTGCGTATTCAATGCGAGTTCATCTGTAATATTCATTTTTTGCTTCCATTCAGCAGCAGTCACTTTTTTCAATTCAGAACACAAGGCTTCTGTTTCAGAAATGAATTGAGGAGAAGTGGCTTCACCGTTGAACCCTTGAAACGATTCATTCATGAGTTTCGAAGGAGAGAGAATGGCTAGAAAAAACGAAGACATTAGAAGTTTGGTTTTAGCAAATACTGCGAATAGAATTTATCAATCTCTTCCACCGCTTCTTCAGCTGTGTCTACCACTGAGAAAAGCATCATATCTTCCTCATTGATGTTGTTCTCTTCCTCTAAGATTGTCTTCCGAATCCAATCGACCAATCCTTCCCAGAAAGATTTTCCAACTAGAATAATGGGAAAACGACCGATCTTGTAAGTTTGAATAAGCGTTAACGCTTCGAAAAATTCATCGAGAGTTCCAAATCCACCGGGCATTACAACAAACCCTTGGCTGTACTTCACGAACATTACTTTCCGAACAAAGAAGTAATCGAAGTTGATGCTCTTGTCGTAATCAATGTATGGATTCGGATATTGTTCGAAAGGCAGCTTTATGTTTAGACCAACACTTGCGCCTTGTCCGTCTTTAGCGCCAATGTTTCCGGCTTCCATGATACCTGGGCCGCCACCTGTAATAACACCATAACCTTTTTGCGTTAGCATGAATGCAATTTCCTTCGCTGTTGAATAGTACTTATTATCGGGCTTGGTGCGAGCTGAACCAAAAATAGAAACGCAAGGACCAATGGCTGCCATGCGCTCATACCCTTCAACAAATTCTGATAGTATTTTAAAAATACTCCAACTATCGTTCGACTTTAACTCGTTCCAAGAACGCGGGGTAAACTTCCGCATAACACGATCATCTTTTTCCATATAACTTTTATTAAGACTTATTCTTCCACAACAAATTGGAAACCCACTCCATGCAGATTTATTATTTGAATGCGACTATCTTCTGCGAAAAATTTACGAAGCTTGGCAATATAAACGTCCATGGTTCGAGCAACAAAGTAAGACTCTTCTCCCCAAACTAAGTTGGCCAAATTTTCACGTGTCATTACTTTGCCCTTTCCTTCACAAAATGCCTTTAACAGACTCGCTTCTTTGTTGGTCAAATGCTGACGCATTCCACTTGGCCAAATGAGGTAATTGTTTATGTTATCAAAGGAGTAATGGCCAATGTTGTATAACTCAGTAACCACATTCTCACTTTCTGGCCCCGTTCTGCGAATGATATTTTGAATTCTAAGGTTCAACTCTTGAATAGCAAATGGCTTGGTTATGTAGTCATCGGCACCTATTGACAATCCTTTCAATCGATCAGACAATTGCTGCTTCGCTGTAAGAAAAACAAATGGCATTTCGGGAAAGAGCTTTTTTATGTCTTCCGCTAAGGCGAATCCACTTCTAACCGGCATCATAACATCGAGCAAACAGATGTCGACCATTTCCTTTCCAAGCGCTAATAATCCTTCTCTTGCCGATTTACAACGAATAACCTCATGACCTAAACCGGTCAATTGGTCTTGGATTACGAAACCCAAGTTCTCATCGTCTTCAACCAACAAAATTTTACTCATCGTTTTTTAATGCCACTGGGATTTTTAACGTTACAGTAGTTCCTTCATTTTCTATACTCGTTACGAATATAGTTGAATTATGTGCATCCATCAACTGCTTCACGAGATACAGTCCTAAACCAAATCCTTTGATGTGATGCGTCTCTCCAATGGGCACACGAAAGAAGCGGTGGAATAGTTCGGCATGGTACATTTTGTTAATTCCAATACCGTTGTCTTCAATTTGAATAATTATTTGACCGTCCGACAACTTGCTTCGAATAATTACATTCGGATTTTGAATGTTGTACTTCAGTGCATTATCAATGATGTTAATTATGATTAACTCGAACGACTTCCGATCGAAATTTATTTCTTCATTTCCCGCTTCCCAAATCAAATCCGCACTTCCACCGTAATTTGTAAATTGCAATTGCATGCGTTCCAAAATGGCGCTAACCATCTCTTCCGGATTAAACACCTCTTTATTAAGATATACCCCTGCTTTTGACATCCGGGCTACTTCCAAGACACGATCTAATTCTTCACGAAGTTTCTCTCCTTCATTTCGAATAATAGAAATGTACTGATCTCTACGAAACGGTTTGGTCTGAATATTCTCTTCAACCAAAACCTCAGCAGCCATGAGGATTGTTGAGAGCGGTGTTTTAATTTCATGGGTGACATTGTTTACGAAGTCTTGCTGCATAAGTGTCATTCTACGTTCATTATAAAACGTACTTAAGATAACGAAAACAACCGTCGTATAAATCAATAACTGAATAACAAAAAACATCCAAAATTCACTTGCACTAGCCACTTCTGATATGGCTTCAACATAACTCAAATTGGGAAAAACATAGGACATAACAAACCAAGCCCCTGAAAATAAATAGGCTAAAAAGAGTAACACAAACGCCAAAGAAAGCAAGCATATCACTTTTACTTTATGGTAGGTGTATAACGATTTATCCATACTTATTTGAGCATAATTGCCCTCATTATTAATTTTGGTTGGAAGGAGATTTGGTTACTTTCGTATCAAATTTACTACAATAATGAAAGCATACGTTTTTCCTGGACAAGGTTCTCAATTTCCCGGCATGGGCAAAGACCTTTATGAGAGTTCCTCAGTAGCAAAAGAGTTGATGGAATCTGCAAATTCCATTTTGGGATTTCGACTGACAGATGTCATGTTTAACGGAACAGAAGACGAGTTGAAGCAAACCAACATTACACAACCCGCTATTTTCTTGCACAGCGTTGCAATGGCTAAAGCCATGGGAGATTCCTTTCAACCATCTATGGTTGCAGGACATAGCTTGGGTGAATTCAGTGCATTGGTGGCCAATGGAACTCTTGAGTTTGCAGATGCTTTGAAGTTGGTTTATGCCCGTGCAATGGCCATGCAAAAGGCTTGCGAAGCGAATCCTTCAACCATGGCGGCTATTTTAAATTTGGAAGATGATGTGGTTGAAAAAGTTTGCGCAGAAACCGAGGGGGTTGTTGTTGCTGCGAATTACAATTGTCCAGGCCAATTGGTTATATCTGGAGAAAACGAAGCCATAGATAAAGCTTGTGAAGCTTTGTTGGCGGCAGGTGCGAAGCGTGCATTGAAACTTCCTGTTGGAGGTGCATTTCACAGCCCGCTAATGGAGCCCGCTCGTGTTGAATTGGAAGCTGCTATTGCTGCTACTCCGTTCCACACGCCTATTTGTCCGGTTTATCAGAACGTAACAGCATCAGCGGTTTCAGACCCGGAAGAGATTAAAAAGAATTTGATTGTTCAGTTGACCGCACCTGTAAGATGGACGCAAACCATGAATGCCATGATAGCAGACGGATGCAGCGAGGTTGTTGAAGTGGGTCCTGGCAAAGTATTGCAAGGATTGTTCAGAAAAGTAAGTCGCGATCTGCCTTTGAGCAGTGGAGCTATTTCAGAATAAGGAAAATTATTTTTTCCAACCGAAATGTTCTTCGGCCATTTGTAGAATATCTCCACCAATAGCCAAACATGCGGTTGCCGCAGGAGAAGGGGCATTCAGCACATGAATGCTCCTTTTTGTATATTCTATTCTGAAGTCATCGCGCGTGTCTCCGTCTTCACGTAGCAACAATGCGCGCACACCAGCTCTTCCCGGTTCAATGTCTTCCATAGTTAATGACGGAAGTAAACGTTGAAGGGTTTTCAAGAATAATTTCTTACTGAAAGCTCTTCTGTATTCATCGATTCCAAATTTCATGTTGGAAAAGAATAGCTTCCAGGTGCCCATGTATGTTAGCGCATCCCAAGTATCGCGGAAACTGAAATCGGTTTTACCATATCCTTCACGTTTGAATGTGAAGACCGCATTGGGTCCGCACTCTACAGAGCCGTCTACCATACGCGTAAAGTGTACGCCTAGAAAGGGGAAGTCTGGATTAGGTACTGGATAGATTAAGTTCTTTACTTTATGCTTGGCGTTCTCTGTCAATTCGTAATAATCGCCTCGGAAACCAACGACTTGTTCTTTCAAATCTATTCCGTCTTTGCGCGCCAATCGGTCAGCTTGAAGCCCACCGCAAACAATGAGGTGAGCGGCTTCGTATTTATCCTTATTGGTAATGACAACAGTACTATTTTCTTGGTGCTCAAATTTAAGAGCCTCTTCGGAGGTATGCACTTCAGAAAGAGCGTTGGTCATTAAAGACAATTCTGCCAATTTATTTGTTGTGCCGCGAAAGTCTATGATACCCGTACAACCAATGAATAGACCGTCTATGCCTGTGCAATGTGGTTCTATTTGTCGAATTTCCTCGGGGGTAACGCGGCGCATGTCTTCAATACCGTTGTCTACGCCGTGCTGTTCAATTTTGTTTAGAAATGGAAGTTCAGATTCGTCAACGGCTACGATAAGCTTTCCGCAAACATCGTGACTTATGTTATGCTCCTTCGCGAAGGCCACGAGCTCTCTTCTGCCGTTCACGCAGTTGATGGCTTTCTTCGAACCGGGTTTGTAATAAATTCCGGAATGAATAACACCGCTGTTGTTTCCTGTTTGGTGATCGGCCAAGCCGCTTTCCTTTTCCAACAACAATATTTTCTTGTGAGGATAAGCCATTTGTATTTTATACATCGTAGCTGCACCAACAATTCCTCCTCCAACAATAATCACATCGAATGAATTCTTCACGGCTCTTTATTTTGGTTGCAAAAATAAACCTCGGAACTAGCCGAGGTTTAAAAAATCTTCAATAAACAAGGAATTATTTCTCTCCTGCTTTTTTGCAGCAATCTTTCTTCTCACCTTCTTTGCATCCCTCTTTGTGCTCGCCTTTAGTGGCTGCATCTTTAGAACAACATTCTTTGTTCTTTTTTCCTTTCTTTCCTTTTTTAGCGTCAGCTGCTGCGCTTTTGCTGCAACATTCTGATTTACCTTCAGTCTTCGTTGCAGAACACTCTTTCTTTTCAGCGCTTTGAGTAGCGGCAGACTTGCTGCAACACTCTTTTGATTTGGTGCATTCTGTTTTCTTCTCTGGAGTTTTAGTGGTCGTTTCAACCTGTGCAGATGCTACTCCTACGAAGAAGATAGACATAGCTGCGAACGCAATTAATTTTTTCATTTTGCTTGTAATTTGAATCAAATATAGTGAAGGCATGTTTTAACGCAATAGAAAATAATAAAAGTCTTATTTTCGTTGCAGGAAATATGATAAAGCTTCACCCCAAACAATCGAACACCTGGACCTCGTCTATAATCATAGGCGTGTTGGGCTATGCTTTTGTTATGTTGTTTGGTTACTTCATTAGCTCCGCTCCCGACAGACTTATTGTGAAGCCCATTGTTCCTGTGGTTCAAGAGATGGAAGTTGAGTTGGAAGAAGCACCGGCTGAACAAGGCGGAAACGATGTTGACGAAAATTCGATGATGAGTGAAGCGGTTCGGAACCTTATTGCTTCAACAGAATCTGCACGTGTGAATGAAGAGGTGAATTATACAGGGGATGAAAACAAAACGGGCAATGCTGGTGAACAAGGTGCTCAGAGCGCAGCGAACTACGAGAAGCAAATGCGTGATCAGTTAATGACCAATCATACCGATCATTCTGCAGGAGTAGCGACTAGCCCTGACCGTTCCTCTTCCAACAATAACAACAAAGCAACCGAGCAAGGAGGAAACACCAGTTATTCAGGTCCCGTTACCGCAACATTTACATTAACTGGAAGAAGTATTAAGCAGGCCCCTAAGCCGACCTATAAATGCAAAGGGTCAGGAACGGTTGTCATAAACATCACGGTCGATGAATGGGGAAAAGTTGTGAGCGCTAAGATTGACGAAGCACGTTCTTCAAAGGACGGTTGTTTATCTTCTGAATCTGTTGCTTATGCGCAACGTTGGCTTTTCAGCGGAGCATCAAGCAAGGCGCAAGCAGGAACAATCTCTTTCACTTTTAGCGCACAGTAGCCAAGTAGTCTGCGAGGTATTCGAAATGCGGAGTTAACGTTCCCTCAAAAGTTGTTTCGGTTCCCTTCCACAAAATTCCATCAGCATCGTTGTTCAGCAAAGCAGGTACAATGCTCTTCATGATTTCATTTCCGAAATCTTCACTTGCATCTTTTGGAAGTTCGCAGGGAAGATTGTCTATGGACATCACCGCCACTGCATTTTCATTCCGAAAATCAACTTCCGTTCCTGTCAATGGGTCGTAACCAAAAACAGAATCGCTCACTTTGCTCGCTTTTATGGTGCAGGCAATTGGACCGTTCAAATCGCATGAAATATCGGCTACTACTTTGCAACGTGAATGTTGTTGGAAGAAGGAGTGATCAAGTAAAACTGGATTTTTTGAATTCCATAAATGGCAAGCGAAATAGATATCTGCATGCTTTACGTATTCGCCAAGAGCACTTGTGTACAAGTTCGGATTCGCGTAGAAATCAGATTTATTGAAGGGTGTTCCATCAATGCGCTTGTACATCTCGGGCGTGTCTATGTGCGTGTACACTCCGCCTTCTGTAGGATTCTCTAAAAACTCTTCCGGCGAAACGCGTTTCAGATTTATCAAGTCCATCATCTCTTGCGCGCCGTTCCCTACTCTACCCCAACCCGTAAGAACCGCTCGGACACTTGTAAGATCGGCACTTTTCAAAATGGCATCGAACTCTTCCCTTCCACTTAAAGTAATTGGAGAAGGAATGTTGAAGCGGTTGTGTTTCAAACCAAACGTTCTTACCCCTTCGTAAACGCCAACTATTCCTGCGTATCGGCCGAAACCGATGATTCGTTTTCCGTCGGCCCCTTTAAGCGCTTCGTAGTCGACTAGTGAAATTTTCTTTTCAAGAATGGTTGCAAGAAGCTTCGCGTTGTAGGGTTGTTTTTTCAGTGTGTGCGAAAAGAAGAAATATTTTTTATTTGGAATTAACGAAGCTGCGGGCACTTCCTTCACCCCGAATAAAAAATCACAATCAGAAACGTCTTCCGAAACTGAAATATTATTTTGAATATATTCTGAATCTGCGAAGCAGCGGTGCGGGCTTGTTTCAACGGTTATTTCTAGTTGCGGAAATTGTCCCATGACCTGCTTGCATTGCGCTGGGGTCAGTGGCACTCTGAAATCGGGTGGTGATTTCCGCTCTTGAATAATACCGATTTTAATTTTCGTCATAGAGTTGAAAATGGGTTTGCGAAGATAAGTTGCAAGTTCCTTGCAATCGCCTTTGAAATAGACTAATTTTGCAGTGCAATTCTGTGCTACTGTTTAGGGCCCGACCTTGGATTTGACAGCAAGAAGAAGCAATTTGTAAGCATGCAGAGCGCTTGGTATTCTCGCTCTTAAATCTCGGGGTATCAGTCATAACTGACAACAATTCATACGCACTTGCTGCCTAATCACTGTATGTGATTACGCTTAATCTAGCTCAAGGAGTTAGACAAGTAAGTCTCGCCAACGACCCCGCTCCTGGTAGTTGGTAATGAGGCTTCGCCGAAGGGAGATCGCCAAAGACAAATTCTGTAGTCGGAGGTTAAAAACACAGGATAAGCAAGATTTTGGATGTTATTAACCTGCGTCTTGTCGAAAACCACTAAATAACTAAGCATGTAGAAACCCTTTTGATTCCTTGTTTGGACGCGGGTTCGAACCCCGCCGGGTCCACAAAGAAAGCCTCGAGAGATCGAGGCTTTTTTATTTCAGCTACTTCCGAAGTAATTCAAAAAGTTCTGTGTTTACATAGAGTGTTTCTTTCCAAGCTTTCTGAGATTTGAGCACCTTAATTTTTTCAAGCTCCTTCAAATACTTCGCAGCGGTAATCCTTGAAACAGAAAGGCGGTTTTCCAAAAATTCACTTTTACAATAGGGCTGCTCAAACAATAATTCTACCAGCTCTATGCTATATATCTTAGGCAACCGCTTTTGAACTTTGTCTTTCGTTTTCTCTAGTAATTTGTTAATCGATGTTACCTGTCTTAGCGCAATCCTCGATGCAAACTCCACACCTTTCAGGACATACAACACCCAACCTTCCCAATTATTCTTTGTCCTCACTTCTTGAAGAAGCTTGTAATATTCGGGCTTGTTTTCAATTACATAACCACTTAAATACACTACAGGCTTTTCAATTAGTCCTGACATAATAAGATAAAGAATATTTATTATTCTGCCGGTTCTTCCATTTCCGTCATAAAAAGGATGAATACTCTCAAATTGATAATGCTGCACAGCCATTTTTATCAGGTAGGGAACTTCATCTCTTTCGTTTATATACTTTTCGAAATTCCCAAGCAAACGACGAATATCATCTATGTTATCTGGAGGCGTGTAAACCACTTTTCCTGTTTTTGAACTTCTCAATGCGGTGCCGGGCAGCTTTCTTAATCCGGCGTTATTGTCTTCAAGCCTTCTCTGTATTTCAATTATTGCATTAGTTGTCAAAAATCCATTTTTCTTAATAAACGTCATTCCGTAAAGCAGTGCTTCTCTGTAGCGCAGTACTTCTTTTGTAGCACTATCTATTTGAACCCCATTGGCCGACAATGCTGTGTATAGTTTATCTTGAGTAGTTATTACGTTCTCGATTTCAGAGCTTGCACTTGCCTCCTTCAGTATTGCAGCGTTGAGTAAAATATTTGGGTTAGGAAGAATATTCACCATCCCCTTCAATTCGGCCAAAACAACTGAGGAATTTACCAATTGCTTTAAAATCTTATTCGACTCCAAAATCGCAAGCTTAGGCGGCAACAATGGTAAATTGTTATAGGCCACACTGTTATCAATATTATCAACGCCACGCTTTTTCAATATTTCCCTCCAATCAAATTTGAATTGTTATGTAAAAATAATACCATTTTCTTTACTTGACAAGGTCGTCATGTATATTTTTTTTTACATGAAGAATTTTCAAATAGAAAGCAGAAATAACTACTTCGCGAACTCGACCTTCTTGAGTTTGTTCCAACTGCCTCTGGTGAAGTCCGGAATTTCAACAGGAGCTGAATTGTTGTTCAATGAAATTTCAGTGAGTGGACCTAAGCATGACCATTCTGCCAAATCGTAAACGTCCATGTCCAAAGGCAATCCGTTGTGAAGACAATAAATTAATCTGTAATCCATGATGTAGTCCATTCCGCCGTGACCGCCAACTTCTTTCGCTTTCTTTTCAATGTCAATGACAATCGGATGCTTGTATTTCAACATAATTGAATCTCTCATTCCTTCTGAAACATAATCGTGCGCAGTGAATTTCAAATGACTCGGATTCAATTCATCGCTCAAAAGTTTTGAATCGAGTGCGTATCCTTCAACCGGATATTTATTCGCGAATCCTTTTGTTCCGGTGAGCTGATACATGCGCGTGTATGGACGTGGCGTTGCGACGTTGTGCTGAATCTCGATGGTCTTCCCCATCTCGGTGCGAATCATGGTCGTGGTGTGATCTCCGTTCTTGAATTCTATCAGTTCTGTGTTTGTTGTTTGCTTAATGTGAGCAGGAATGTTTACCACTTTCGTGTCCATGGAAACGAGGTAATTCATTTTATCACCGCGATGAATATTTAGCGCGAAGCAAGCGGGCCCCATTCCGTGTGTTGGATAAATGTCTCCTCTGTGGTGCTGGTTGTAATCCAATCGCCAGTTGTTCCAATAGTATTTCCAGAATGGCTCAAGATTATGAATGTAGGAACCTTCAGCGTGAAGAATTTCTCCGAAGAGTCCTTGCTGCGCCATGTTCAACGATGTTAATTCGAAGAAGTCGTATACACAGTTCTCGAGCATCATGCAATGTTTCCGCGTTTGCTCAGAAGTGTTGATCAACTCCCAAATCTCATTCATGGTTAAAGCTCCAGGAACTTCCACCACCACATGCTTTCCGTCTTTCATGGCTTGAACACTCATCTTGGCGTGGTTCAGCCAATCTGTGCAGATGTAGATCAAATCTACGTTCGGCAAAGCTGTTACTTTCTTCCACGCATCTTCTCCAATAAATTCTTGCGCTGCAGGAAAGCCTCGCTCTTTCAACGTCTGGTTGCACTCCTTCGCATTTTTTTCAACCATATCGCACAACGCAATGATTTCAACTCCGTCTATGTAAGTCATGCGACTCACCGCTTCCGAACCTCGCATGCCTAGTCCAATAAAAGCAACACGCACTTTTGGAATAGCAGGGCAAGCGAGACGAATGACATCTTGCTGTCCTTTCGGGCGTTTGGGCGTTTTGGTTTTTATTGTTTGCGAAGACGCATGCAATGAAACGCTTGCAAATAGGACAAACAAGACAAGTGTTCTAATGATATTGAATGACGATAGAGTAAAAGATTTCATTCGACTAGGTATGAATTAGTTTTGGTTGAAGGCGATTAAAAGTAAGGAAAATTCTTAATTCTAGTGAAATTCTAATACTTCAACCCCAATGATTTCAAGGTTAATTTTTCTACTGTTGAATCTGGAAGAAGGCGTTTGATAAATCGAAACACTCTTCCTTTTCTTTCCGAAACATAAATCCCTTTCGGATTCTTAGTATTTATAATTTCATTGATGGTGTGAACCAATTCTGCCGGACTCACTGCAGAATCTAACTTTTCGTTTCTTATTCGATAGACATGATCTGCACTTGCTTTATACGCGGAATCTTCCGGACAAATGTATTCGAGTTGAATTCCGCTGTTGATGTAAAACGGTTCAATCATGGTAATGTGCACACCGAAGGGCTTCATCTCTTTGCGCAAACAAAGTGACCAGGTTGTCAAGGCTATTTTAGAAGACCCATAAGTAGATTGAAAAGGCATGGCGAAAGAGCCTGAAAGCGTTCCGATGTTTATGATTTTCCCCGCTCCTCTTTCGCGCATTCGCTGCGCGAACATCTTTGTTAAAAGTATTGTTCCAAAGAAATTCACTTCGAATATCTCTCGAACCTTTTCGTTCGAAATATTCTCTGCCGGCCCCATTTGACTTTGTCCTGCATTATTGACAAGCAAATCAATTTCGGGAAGAGATTCAACGCATTTCATTATTGAATTTTCGCTACTCAAATCCAATTCAAAGTAATGAACTCCTTCTATTTTGTTCTGAATTTTCTCAGGACTTCTTGAAGTTCCATATACTTCAAATCCTTTCCTATTCAGGTCTTCAGCAATGGCTCTGCCTATTCCCTTTGAAATACCGGTGATGAATATCCGCTGTTTCATTTCACAAATGAATTCAATAGTTTTTCGTAAGCCAAAACATACTTATCGTTGTCTTCTATGGTTTGCGCGCAACTCACAAAATCTCGACCGTTGCGCGAAAGCACTCCGGCTGAAGAAACCACTGCAGAATAACTCGACAATATTTTTCTTCGTTGAACCACTTCGTTCAAGGCTTCAGCAGAAGTTAGCGGAACGGCATGCGGCGCCGTTAATTCCACACGAAGAATGTTTCCGTAGTAGTAGGCGAAGAAGTCTGAATCGTATGCATGAAATAACGCATTCAACTTCGTAGTTAGATCACTCGCTGTTGCTTCTGCTTGCTCTAGAAGATTGGTTGTCGCTAACCTGTTCACGACATAATTACAAGCGGCCATTGACAAGGTGTTTCCTGAGAGCGTTCCAGCTATGTAGGTATATGGATGAGCGTATGGAATGCTAATGTTCGCCGCGTCCATCAGTTCCTTTCTTCCACCAATAGCCCCGCAAGAAGGAAATCCGTTCATGAGGCCTTTTCCCAAAGTTGTTAAATCTGGAGTGACATTCAAACGTTGTTGCGCACCGCCCTTTCCTAAACGGAATCCAGTTACCACTTCATCGAAAATGTACAAAGCTCCGTACTTATGGGTTAATGCTATGGCTTGCGCATTGAAGTCTTCATCAATAGGCACCAATCCCGATTCTGCTCCATAGGGTTCGCAAATCACAGCGGCTATTCCTCCAGAATGTTCATTCGCCTTGAAGGCTTCTTCCAATGCGTTCAAATCGTTTGGTGGAACCAAAACGGTTTGATCCATGTGTTCATCTGGAATTCCATTTGTGACGAATTTACCAGACCCCGGAACCTCAACGTCCATGAGGTATTCGCTTGCCCATCCGTGATAGTGTCCCAAAAATTTAATGAGCTTCTTCTTACCTGTTACGGCACGCGCAATTTTAATGGCTCCTGAATTCGCTTCACTTCCGCTGGAAGTAAATCTCACTTTTTCTATGGAAGGAAAAAAGTCAATCACCTTCTCCGCTGCCTCTAATTCAAGTTCATCGAAATGACCGTGAAAATTTGTTTTATTCTGAAGTAAGTCTTGAATGGTTTTGGTCAAACCTTCGTCGTTGTGACCAAGAATAATTGCTCCACCACTTAAGATATAATCGACGTATTCATTTCCATCTACATCTGTTAAACGACTACCTGTTCCTTTGTTCATGAAGAACGGATAAGGATTCGAAAGGGGCAGCGTGTGTTGCGAACCGTTCGGCAAAACGCCCTTAGCTCTTTCCGATAACAGAAAAGATTTTGGTGTTCTTCTTTTCAAATCGGCAAAGACTTCGTTCAACTTTTGATTATCCAATTCCTTCAACGGCTTAGCGGCAATGGC
Source organism: Flavobacteriales bacterium (assembly GCA_947466425.1). Lineage (GTDB taxonomy): Bacteria > Bacteroidota > Bacteroidia > Flavobacteriales_D > Sanyastnellaceae > CAIZGX01. Next base: position 45,416 of record CANIBZ010000009.1, on the reverse strand, counting down.
GTTAGCTCTTGAAAAGATTTCACTCGTTTTCATTCAATAAAATTAAATCGTGTTCATGTTGTAATATTCGTTGAAGCGCTTCACATAAAGTTTGCGCACATCGTCGATATGATTGTCGAGGTTCTCTAACTTCCAATCCTTTGTTGGAATAATTCCCAACGTCTCAATGACTACAGTTCCTCTTTTAAACGGACGGAAATTCGCGTAAGGATTTGACTCGACGGGAGTGTATATGAATAACGCAAAAACGGGTATTTCACAATTTAAAGCCATGTGATAAACTCCTCGATTGAATGGGGCTATACGCTCTCCGTATTGATGCACTCCTTCAGAGGAGCCCATAACACTTACGCGTTCTTCTTTAATTCTTTTTTCAAAATTGAAAAAAGAATTCATGCGACGACGATTGTTTTTCTTTTGAGGGATATAGAGCAATCCAATAGAAAATGTAATTAATACAACAGGGAGAAAAACCAGCATCTTTTCGCTCATTATAATTCTCAAATTCTTTAGACCTAAACTCATTAAAACAAATCCATCTAAATACGAATTGTGGTTGAATGTAAAGAAATACGGTTGAGCTAGTTTCGGCTGTTGAACGCGATTATCCACTTTGATTCCCATTACACCAAGCGTTAGCTTACAAAATACCGGAATTAACAAAGAACGATTGAAATTCGTGAGTAATCCAAATGATGCTATCCTTAAAGCCGATCCTATTGTTCCGAATAAGATAATGAATATAAAGGCAATTACAACCTTGAATACATTGAATACTTTTTTTAACATAGGAGGTAATGCCTAGATTTTGAATATTAATAAAAGTAAGGATATTTAAAGCATTTGCACCCCAAAAGCATATGCTTTTTTCATACTTTCACCAAATAAATTTCTCATCATGGATTTCAAATCGACTCTTATTTCATCAAGTCTCATTGCGCTTTCCCTTACCAGCTGCTCTGTATACTACACTACTTCAGAAGTTGATTCAAGCCTGCATTCAACAGTGTTACAAGTAAACATTGCAACAAAAAAACTTGATGAGCAAGTATCGACCATGGTAAATGAATATCATGAAATTCATTGTGATCAAAAATCGCCGGAATTTATTCAAGCAGATCAGATGCTATCAGCAATTGTGACAGAAATTAAAGCAATCGATGAAAAGCGAAAGTCTGTGAATGTGATTTACTATGAATTTACAGAATACACAAAAGGAAAAGATAAAATTCAATCAGGCACTCCTGAATGGGAGAAGGTGAAAGACGCTAAAGACGCATTGAAATCTACCCTTGAGAATATTCAAAACGATGGAAACGCTGTTGTAGAAAATGCAACTGCTTTTAATGCGTTTGTAACGAAGAGTATTGTTCCGGCGATTCAACTTTGCGATGTCGCCCAATACACAGCGCAATTCGAAAAAGCCATTTCAGATTTAACCGTAAATCAAAAGGAAGTTGGAAATCAACTAACGCAATATCAAAAACAAGTTGCAGAATTGATTGCGAAATACTCAACGACTAAACCCGCGCTATGCAAAGAATTAAGCAATGATCTTCAAAAGATCAATACCGATGTCACGCAAATCAGTCGCATTAAAATGAATCTTCAAATGGCTGTATCAGCATTTAAAACAGGTACACAAGGAAAGACGAAAATTTATTCGTGCAGCAGCGATTGGAAGATTGTTAGCGATGCTGAAACCGCAGTTAACGCTCAGCAGAAAGAAGCAAATGCCTTGCAACAATCTATTCAGACCACTGCAACGCATTTGCAAACTCTTGTTATTGCTCTGGGGCAATAAACGATATTAGTGTTTCACTAAGAAGCTTATGCTTCCAACTTTTCCAGCCTTCTCAGATTTCAATGTGTAAACGCCTTCCGCGTAATTTTTCACGTTAAGCGTTACCACCTCTCTGTTTACTTTCGAACTGTAAACGAGTTTTCCTGTAGCGTCGAACAACTGAATAGGGGCACCTAGCTCAAGTCCTTTGAACGAGATGTTTTCGTTTGCGGGAGAAGGATACGCCACAACCATAGACAAAGCATTCTCTTCTACTCCACCGCAAATATCTACAACCACAGTAACCGTAGAGGTTGTTGCGCAACCGTTTACGTCATAGGTGTAGGTGATATCGTAAACACCATTTCCAACGGTTGCAGCATTAACTGCCCCTGTTGAAGTTGCAGGTGCTCCGAACACACCACCTGCTGGTGTTCCTGTTAATTGTCCAATATCTAAGAAGTTCGAACAAAGCGTATCTGCTGAAGAGGTTAACGAAACAATTGGATATTGAATGACATTAATTATGGTAGTCACAGTGCTGTCACATCCATTCGCCGAAGCCAATACATCTGTGAATACACCTGCGGTATTGTACGTGTTGTTTCCAACCGTAATAAATTCACCTTGACACAACGAAATGTTTTGTTGGCTGGTTACTGCATTCGCATCGTCTACAAGACCATTACAGTTATCATCGATGTTGTTGTTACACAATTCAATCGCATTCGGATTCACAGCAGCTGCGTTGTCCGCGCAGTCTGTGTTGTTTGTTATATATCCCACCGGCTGTGCACAGTTGCTTAAAGAAGCATTCGGATTTCCAAATCCATCTCCGTCTACATCTGCGTAATAAGTGGTTACAGCAATTCCTTCATCGATTAGTCCATTACAGTTTTCATCGGCCGCGTTACAAACTTCAACAGCTGCTGGATTAATCGCTGCAACAGCATCATTACAATCTGTATTGTTTGCAACATATCCTGTAGGAGGTGTGCATCCAACTTGTGTTGGACTCGCACTTCCATACCCATCTCCATCTGCATCTGCATAGTACGTAACAGAAGGTAGTACCGATATGCCTGAAGTTGTGGTATTAGTTCCCGCTGCATTGGTCACCGTAAGTGTTACAATGTATACTCCTGGAGGTCCGTAATATGTGTGGGTAGGATTTGCAAGTGTTGAAGTTTGACCATCACCGAAGTTCCACAAGTAAGTAGTTGGAGTTCCTGTGGAAGTGTTGGTGAATGTTACCGTTGTGTTCACACAAGCTGAAGTCGGAGCGGTAAAGCTCGCAACTGGTGCAACTGGCGCAGAATTGTAAATCCCCATACCGAATCCAGAGAATCCTGTTGTGTAGGTTGAAGTAAAGGTCACATCGGTCCCGAAGGCTCCAAGTGTTACTGGCATATCAACAATAGTGAATGTTCCGAAGTTAGCCGGAGTCACAGCTGAGATTGCACTTGTGTTTCCGTTTACCTTAATCATTTCAATGTTATTGCGACTGTTACCTGTTGCGGTTTCCCAAGCAGCAACTTCATTCTCTTTGTAGTAAAGGGTAATCGTATAGTTTCCAGTTGGTGAATTGTTTGTCGGAACAACTTTGAATGTCTTCGACATTAAGAAGTCCGGTGCATTGTTCGTTGTGAAGGCGGCTGTTGTTGGAGTAGTTCCCTGACGATCTACCATGACATCTACACAACCGTAATCGAATGAAGAATTGTTTTGAATCTTCATCATTATCTTCGAAGATGTTGGATCAGAAAAATAAACCGTTCCGTTTGGACCAAGGTATGCCTGATCTGGAGCTGCAGTATTCACTGCCGTTTGAATTCCTGCTGCCGCTTGTCCGGTTACAACTACGTTGTCAATTGAACATCCGTACAACCATCCACCGCCATCGGCGTAGTTAAACGCAAGCATCAAGTTTGCATTTCCTATGTATGGCGTTAGATCTACTGTGTAAGGAGCCCAAGCCGTATTACCTGGAATGGTGTAAATATTTGTAAAGGTGGTTCCTCCGTTAGTAGAGATTTTAACCTTTGCAGATTCTGTAAATGTTTGATAGGTATTTCCTAAGAAAAAGGCATCGAAGGTCAATGAAGCCCCGGTGTATCCAACTAAGCTGAATACTGCCGATTTCAAATCAACGTTTGCTTGCGTGCAGTTACAAGCATCGTCGTTAATCCAAGCGAACTGTGTTGTATTCGTTGTTGGAACGGTGTAGGCCGTTGTCGTTGCAGCAGCAGCTAATCCAACTTGCCAAGGCGTGTTTCCAGATGGATTTACAGTTGTGAAAGGAGCTAAACCTGCGTTGAAGTTTTGCGTGAATACCGTTGTTGGAACGGTTACTCCTGAAGGCGCTACGTCATCGTCATTGATTGTAACAGTAACTGTTTGATTCAATGTTCCTGCCTGTGCGTTTCCTCCGTTTGCATTTAATGTGTAGCCTAAAGTGATTGTCTCGTTTCCTTCAACATAATCATCATTGTATACATTAATTACGATGTTACCTGTTGTCGTTGTTGAGTTGAAAGTTACCAACGGAGTTACCACAACATAGTCAACGTTATTGGTAGCAGTTCCTCCGGTTATGTTTACAGTTGCTGTTGTCGTTTGCGTTGGAGCAACTCCAATTGATATTGGAATATTTACAACAACATAATCTAAACAGTTATTATTCACGTTTGCACTGCTTTCGTTTACCGAAGAGGTATTGCTTGCGAATTGAACTGTTGCAGCACAACCCGGAATTGAAAATGCAGCAACACGTGTAGACCAAGCAGCAGCAGGATTGTACATTCCTGTGAACCAAAAAGTTTCTCCATCTGTGGGATCCGTTCCCATGGCGCTATAGTCACCGTAACGATTGCTCGCGTTAGCAGCAGTACCTGCTACAATCACAGTTTCCGGTTCGGTCATGGTATTCAAAGGATCGCAAGAGCGACGTCCGGTGTAGCGCAAAGATGGGTACATCGAAGAACTTGAAACGTTATAAGCTAAACCTATGTTTCCTGTAGCAGAGATTCCAATAGATGGCATCCAGCGGTGATTTGCATCCGGTGAATAAGTTGCTTGTTGATAGATAGACCATGTGCCCGCTGTTCCGCCGGTTCTGCGCAATTCATACCAACGAATACCCGCTTTGTCGTTTCCGTCTACGTCGGCAGAGTGACAACAAACAATACTTTCATAGGTGCCGAAATTACGGTAGTGAATGCGGTTCATTAACACTTCGCGAAGAGGATCCAACGTGGTTGTAGAACCTTGCTGAGGAATACAGGCAAATGCGGTATATCCGCACAAAGAAGAATTGTATGCTGCAATAGGCAATGTCGCAACTTGAGTAAGTGATGTGCTTGCTGGAGTTGTCCAGTTAATGTTGAATGCCCACATTTCAAGCGCATCTGAGGTTGCACCCCAAGAGTCATCGCGCATGCGCATTACATATGCCGGAGTTCCTGTTGGAGGGGCTGTATTACCATCGCAATTAACAGGAGTTGCCGCTTGAAAACCAATGGTACCAAAAGAAGATAACGTGAAGCGTTGCGCTGTTGTTGATGTACCACCTGCAAGCATGGTGATGCGATCGATTGCATAAATAGCAGGACTGCTTTCGTTCGAAGTAATAATATAGGCATTGTTCCAAACTGAATATTTAGGATAGTCAGGGAACTGAGGCGCAGTAAATGTGTATTTGTACCACGTGCCCATTGGATCTGCTGTTGAAGAAACAGCAATTGAAAATTTGTTTCCCGTGGTGGTGAACTCACTCATTAACCAACGATTGGCCAATCCGTCGTATACCACAATCGGGTCTCCAGCTCCAGCAGGCTGACCAAAGAAGGTATCGAAATACTGTTGTGCCTGAAGTTGAACTCCAGACTTATTCCAAATTTTGAAATAAGATCCAGAAGATCCGTTGATCATTTGAATCACGTGGTTCGGTCCTACATCTATCGTTGGATCGGCAGGGTCAACGTTTGTGTTACCTATCCCGTTGAAGCTTTGTGTTAAACCACGATCGTCTGTTGCCGGATGTGGATATTCCGTTTGCAACGCTGGGTCCATTCCTTTCGGTAAAGCATCTGGATTAATCTCTGGATAGAGCTTCCAATTTTTTCTTGGGTTATAGCCTGGCTTAGCAATTTTTGTTACCTCATTTGGAAAGTTCGGATCAGCAACAAAGTCGCGAAGCGCAACAGTTTCTCCCAAATATTCAACTTGAATAATATCTGGATTCAACAGAATCGTTTGCTGTTTTTGTTGCGCATTCAATCCAAGGAATGCTGAAAATAAAAACAACGTAGTGTATAGTTTCCTCATGCAATAAAAATTTTCGACAAGATAATTAAGAAGCATACCAACCAACAAAAAAATAGTAGGCTTATCTTTGAACTCTAAGCCATTTTAAACAAAACAGGACAACAATTGTCTTTTGCACTATGAACTTCGAACATCACATTCAATCCATTGAAAAATCACTAGCAAATTGGGAGATTCCTCAAGAGTCTAAAAACCTGGTTGAACCCATTCGCTATTTATTGTCTTTAGGTGGAAAACGCATTCGTCCGGTTCTTACCCTTTTGGGACATGAATTGTTTAATGGAAATCCTGAACAAGTCATATCGCAGGCCCTTGCTGTGGAAGTCTTTCACAACTTCTCGCTCATGCACGACGATATTATGGACAATGCCCCGCTTCGACGAGGAAAGCAAACGGTTCATGAAAAATGGAATGTCAATGCAGCTGTGTTAAGCGGAGACGGGATGATGATCTTATCGTACGATTTATTACTGAAGAATCAGGAAGATAAATTTGTTGAATTGTTTCGTTGCTTCAATCAGACGGCTTGGGAAGTTTGTGTTGGACAGCAGATGGACATGGACTTTGAAAAGCGTGAAGATGTTAGTTTAGATGAATATCTTGAAATGATTCGATTGAAGACCGCTGTATTGTTGGGTTGTGCCCTTCGTCTAGGCGCCATTGCGGCTAACGCTTCGAAAGAAGATCAAGAACATTTACGATTGTTCGGAGAGCACCTTGGACTTTCGTTCCAACTTCGCGACGATTATTTGGATGCATACGGAGATCCAGAAAAATTTGGAAAGCAGGTAGGCGGAGATATTATATCCGACAAGAAAACGTATTTGTATTTGCACACTGCCAATCATGAAGACGAAAGCATTCCAGCAGAATTGAAATCGCTTCACGGAAATTCAGATGACCCCAATGCGAAAATCACTTCTACCCTTCACTTATTTTCTAAGTCAAAGGCAGACGCAATGACCTTAGCAAAGAGCGAAGCGTTTTACGAGAGTGCACTTGATCATCTTAACGCTATCTCTGTTTCCGATGACAAGAAAATGGCCTTGCGCAATCTCGCTTCTTTCCTGCTTGAGCGCGAATCGTGAATCTTCCTTCGAAACAAATAACTGAAGATGTTTTTCGGCAGATGCTGAAAGACTTGACGCTGGCGGGATTTCAGATGAATGACGCTCCAGGATTTGAAATTGGATATGATTATCTCTTCAACTTTTTTCAAGTCCAATTGAAATCTGCTCCCACGAATTTGAGAAGATTTCTCTACACCGCTGACATTACTGAAAGCACCATTGCAAATAAAGTAACATCGCATGTTCCTGCGGAAGCCGCAGCGCAATTACTCGAACTTGCTCTTGAGCGGATGCAACTAAAAATAGACTTGCGAAAGAAATACAGTTAGTTTATTTCTCCGGTGATGTAGATTTCCAACATTCCCCATAAAATCTGGGTGAAGAAAGCCACCAACAAAACCACTACGTATAAACTAAGAATGGTACGCTTTGGCTTCTTGATTTTGTCGTATTTCACAATGTGATCCACGGCCACTGAGGCTACGCCCAAGAAATTCAAGAACATAAATAACGCCCAATGCGCGCGTATTTCAGCGTATGCATTTAACCAAAATGTGTTTGATTCACTCAGAAATTTCGATAAATAAAAGTACACATTGAACAACGTGCAAGCGAGAAATGCAAATGGAATTAATACTTTACCAGGAATATCGTTCATGCGGCTAAATTAATCATGCCGTGAAGAACAAAGCAATAAAACTTTCAGCTGCACGATGCGCAGACAATTCTTTCAAAACCACGCGATTCAAGGTCGATTCATATTTCTCTTTGAAGTTCGGTTTGTTCTGAAGCTGATGCAAAAGGACATTCTGTATTTGCTCCTCGAAACTGCTTATCAATTGACGTTTCCGATTCTCTTCCTTCCATCCGTTTGAAATACTCCAACGATTGAATTTATCTATTTCCTTCCACACGACATCAATACCCTTTGCTTCTAAAGAGGACGTTGTAAAGACTTGCGGCATCCAATTGTTTTCGCGTTGCGGAAATAAATGCAAAGCCGAAGTGTATTCTCCTTTTGCCCGTTCAGCTTTCAGTTCATTTCCACCATCGGCCTTGGTAATAACCATGGCGTCTGTCAATTCCATAATGCCGCGCTTGATCCCTTGCAGCTGATCTCCAGCGCCAGCCAACATGAGCAACAAAAAGAAATCGGTCATGGCATGCACGGCAGTTTCGCTTTGCCCCACTCCTACCGTTTCAACCAACACAATGTTATATCCTGCAGCTTCGCAAAGTAAGATACTCTCACGTGTGCTTCTGTTCACGCCGCCGAGGTGTGAACTTGAAGGTGAGGGACGAACATAAGCATTCGGATGTAACGACAATTCGTTCATGCGGGTTTTGTCGCCGAGAATGCTTCCTTTGGAAATGGGACTCGAAGGGTCAATGGAGAGGACGGCTAATTTATTTTCTTCATTTTGAAAAACTTCGCGCGCTAGCGCTTCAATGAAGGTCGACTTTCCTACTCCCGGAACTCCGGTAATTCCAATGCGCAAAGAGTTTCCTGAGAAGGGAAGAATCTTTTCAATGACTTCGTCCATGAGCAACATGTGCTCTGCCCTGTTGCTTTCTAAAAGCGTTAAGGCAGATGCCAACGCCAAACGGTCGTGTGCTAATATTCCGCGAACCAACTCCTCCGATTGAAAAGAAGCTTGACGATCTCTTAATCGATTTTTATATTGAAGTTGTGCGTTGTTCTTGGCATTCATGAGCACTTCAAAGAAAAGAAAAAATTAGCAGACGAAGAAGATTATTTTTGTGGAATGGAATACGTCTTCATTCTTGTTGTTGCGTTGCTCGGTTCTGGAATTAGTTTTTTCAGCGGATTCGGATTTGGAACCATGCTGCTTCCGGTGATGGCGGTGTTCTTCGATTTACAAACGGCGGTGTTCGCAACGGCCATCGTGCACTTCTTGAACAATGTTTTCAAGCTGACATTAGTTGGAAAATATGCGCATTGGAAAACCGTGATTCAATTTGGAATTCCTTCGGCGGTTGGTGCATTCCTTGGCGCTGAAGCGCTGAATACTCTTGCGCAAGCGCAGCAACCTGTGCACCTTCAATTTTGGCATACTGATGTTGAAACCACCTTGATTGGGGTTGTCATGGGCTTTGTGCTCATTCTTCTTGCTGCCATGGAATATTCGAATGCCTTGGTTCGAGTGAATAAGGCTCCTCGTATACTCTGGCTCGGCGGGATCTTCAGTGGATTCTTCGGTGGACTAAGCGGACAGCAAGGAGCCATTCGCAGCGCGTTCCTCATGAATCATTTCGAAGACAAGCAAGCGTTTATTGGAACGCGTGCAGCATTGGCATTCATTGTAGACGCGGTGCGAATATTCACCTACGCGGCTTCCTTCCAATTATTCCTTCAACATGAAATATATCTACCCATGGCCTTAGCACTTTTGGGTGGAATGAGCGGTGCTTTGATTGGAAATAAATTCCTGAAGAAAACAAGTATCGAATGGATTCGAAAAACAGTTATGGTGTTCCTTTTCTTAATGGGAACACTCATGATTACAGGATTGGTTTAAGTTTATTCGAAGCGCATGTGCTTCACCGAATCTCCAGAATCGCGCAATTCATTCAACGCTTGAATGCCAATGGAGAGTTGAAGCGCCACGTAATTCACAGTAACGTTTTCATCACTTTTTGAAGTCTTCACTCCTTCTGGAACCATGGGATTATCTGAAACCAAAAGCAAGGCTCCACGCGGAATTTTATTGGCGAAACCTACCGTGAACAGCGTAGCTGTTTCCATATCAATGGCCGTAGACTTAATGTCTGTTAGATACTGTTTGAATTTCTCATCGTGCTCCCAAACTCTGCGGTTCGTGCTGTACACAGAGCCTGTCCAATAGTCGCATGCGTGTGCGCGAATGGCTGCCGAAACTGCCATTTGCAATCGGAAAGAAGGAAGCGCAGGCACTTCAGGAGGCATATATTCATTGCTGGTTCCTTCTCCGCGAATGGCGGCAATGGGAAGAATTAGATCGCCAATGCGCGTCTTCTTCAATCCACCACATTTACCCAAAAACAAAACAGCCTTCGGATGAATGGCAGAAAGTAAATCCATGATGGTGGCGCACATGGCGCTTCCCATTCCGAAGTTGATGATGGTAATGTTATTGGCAGTAACGGTTTGCATGGGCTTGTCTTCACCAATAACCGGGGCGTTATTTTCTTTCGAAAAAATATCGAGGTACTTATGAAAGTTTACGAGAATGATGTACTCTCCAAATCCGTCGAGTGGTGTTCCCGTATATCGCGGCAACCAGTCTTTTACTATTTCTTCTTTTGTAACCATTGAATTAAAGGTAGATTAAAAACGTGCATAGACAACAAACGCCCGATGAACGGGCGTTTGATTATTTTTATTTGAATGGAATTACCCGTTCAACATAACTGGCATAACAAGCATTAAAATGTCTTCGTTTTCGAATGACTTCTCCACTTCGGTAATGATACCTGCTCTGTTTGGAGCGCTCATTTCAACATGCACATTATTCGCATCTAGGTTGTTCAACATGTCTTGCAAAAAGCGTGAGTTGAAACCTATCTCCATATTATCTCCAACGAACGTACAAGCCAATTGCTCGTGCGCTTCGTTAGCGAAGTCTAAGTCTTCCGCAGACAATTGAATTTCACTTCCAGTTAATTTCAAACGCACTTGATTCGTAGAGCGGTTTGCGAAGATGCTCACACGCTTAATGGAATTCAAGAAGTCTAAACGATCGATGGTTAATTTGAATGGATTCTCTTTCGGAATAACCGCTTCGTAGTTTGGATATTTCCCTTCAATTAAACGACACATGAGTGTTACGTTTTCGAAGGTGAACATGGCGTTGTTCTCTGTGTACTGCATGTTCACTTCAGACTTCAAAGAAGAAAGAGCGCCTTTCAATAAGTTCAACGGCTTGCGCGGAACAATGAATGCTGCAGACTCTCCGCCAATGTCTGAACGCGTCATGCGCACTAACTTGTGTGCATCTGTTGCAACGAAGCGAACGCTTTCGGGTTCGATCTCGAAGAACACACCAGACATGATAGGACGCATATCGTCGTTACCTGCAGCGAAAATGGTTTTAGAGATGGCTCTGTTCAACACATCTGCACCAATTAACAACGCTTTTGAAGCTCCCATTGCTGGGGCCTTTGGAAACTCGTCGCCATTTTGTCCTGTTAGTTTGTACTTACCGTTATCGCTGGTGATTTCTATTCCAAAGGTCTTTCCGTCTACATCGAATGTTAACGGTTGATCTGGAAGACTCTTTAAGATGTCTAATAACAATTTTGCTGGAACTGCAATCATTCCTTCCTCTTTGCATTGAATAGCCATGCGTGTATTCATGCTTGTTTCCAAGTCAGATGCGGAAAGCGTCAGCTCATCTTGTTTCATTTCGAACAAGAAGTTATCGAGGATTGGAAGGGTATTGTTAGAGTTCAATACGCCGTTTAACAATTGTAATTGTTTTAAAAGGCCGAGGGAGTTGACAATGAATTTCATGTGTTGTCTTTAATCTAGTTTACGGGACAAATATAAAGCAGTCCGTTTCGAAATAAATTAGGGGTTAAATATGAACTTATTCACTATTCGTATCTGATAAGGTAGGGTTTTGATCTTTTTCTTGAATTGTTTCCAACCAGAAAGGATCTTCGTCGCTGAGCTCTGGCTCTACTTCGTGTCTATACACAGGCTCCGGCGGGCCTTGCTTTCGAAAATACCAAGCTAGCATAATTCCGCATAGGAATCCGCTAATGTGTCCTTCCCACGAAACTTGTTGTTCAATGGGAAACATATACCAGACGGTATATCCGTAAACAAATCCGACTGCCATGGAGATTCGTTTCGTGTTTAGGTTCTTTCGAAATATTCCGCTAAAGAATAGAAAAGCGAATTCGGCGTAGATGAGCACGCTTGCTCCAACGTGGACGTTGTCTCTTCCAATTACAAAAAGAAGAATTGGAGAGAAAACCCACATGATTAAGAAAACGGGAATAGCGATTTCGTAATAGAAAAAAAAGAGTGTGGTTGTTAGAATGAAGAAGGCTAAGACATTGTTCCAGAGGTGTTCGGGTGAAGCGTGCACGAAGAGCATCGTTGGCATTTGAAGGAGCCCTTGCCAGGTTCGCGGTTCTACGCCAAAATTGGAGAGCGACACATTCATATACCGCGAACCGTAGAACGAGATGATAAATAGAAGAATAAAGATGGAAGACCACAAGAATGAGTCTAGAAGTTTTTGTCTGTCTTGAGGTAAAATCATACGCTAGGTTAACAACAGCTATTCCACAACGAAGATTCATGAATAATAGAGACAAGCTGTCAGTCTCTTTTCCACTTACTAAAAATTCGGTGTGAATAAAGACTTAAAACCGCCGTGTAAAAGTGTAAAGCATAAAATAGATTTGGCCCTGTTAATTAAACACCCAGAATGAGTCGAACTGATATTCACGCTTTGATACAATTGCTCGATGATCCGGATGAAGTAATCTTCAACACGGTTCGTGAGGCCATTACCGAGAAAGGCGAAGAAGTCTTGCACACATTGGAAGACCACTTCATTATTGGAAGCGGAGACCCACTAGCGCTTCAGCGCTTGTCTGAGATTATTGCGAATATTCAGTACAAGACGACATACACCGCTATAAAAGAATGGCAGAAGGGTGAGCAAGAGTTGTTAGAAGGAATGTTGATTTTGAATAAGTATTATCAGCGCAATGTTCCGAGTGAAGAGATTACGTATTTATTCTCACGTCTTCGTCAGGATATTTGGTTAGAGTTAAACGACCGTTTAACCGCTTTGGAAACGGTAAATGTTTTGAATCATATCTTATTCAAGCTTTGTGGATATACGAGTGTGTCTGGAGAAATTCAGAACGCTCCTCATTCGTTGTTCGAAGTATTGAATTCGAAGACGGGTACTTCATTAAGCATGGGTACGCTTTATTTATTATTGGCTCGCAGTTTAGACTTGCCTATTTACGGCGTGAATTTACCAGGGCATTTCTTGTTGTGTTATGTTGAACAAATGCCAGAGTGGTTGTTGCCAGAAGGCGAAACCGACACGGACGAAATTTTATTTTATATCAACCCGGCTGCAGGCGGTTCTATCCTCGACCGAGAAGAAATAGAGCAATTTATTTCCAGTCAGCACTTGCCTTTGGATCAGCGTTTCTTCGATCCATGTTCCAACTCCGATGTTGTTACTCGCAACATAAATGCGCTAAGTCACCATTATATTTCTCAGAACAATGCCGATAAGGTGAGGGAGTTGCAGGTGTTGTTGAGTGTGCTTCTTGAGATAGAGGAGTGATCTTTTTCTAAGAAAGAATGCCCTTCGGGCGAATGTGCAAGCACGAATGTTGCGAAGCAACGAATGTCTTCGACTGTTATTTAACAACGTAAGTTCAAACAACGAAGTTCAAGTAACGAAGTTCAAACAACGTAGTTCAAACAACGTAAGTTCAAACAACGTAAGTTCAAACAACGAAGTTCAAGTAACGAAGTTCAAACAACGTAGTTCCTCAGCCCCTTAGGGCGACATCCGAACTGCCCCCAGCAGAGCTGGGGGATAAAAAGCCTAGATAAGAAGACAACCTGAAGTTAAAAGAACCAACAAAGTTCCAATTACGAAGTAGGAATTACGCAGTAGGAACAACGAAGTTCTAACAACGAAGTTCCTAGGGGGCATTTCGGATGCCGCTCGCAGAGCGAGCTCGCACTTCCATTAAGCAATTGATCTGACGAAGTCAGATTGATCTGTAGACTTACAGATAGTATTCCCCCGCAAACTCCGCATACTCCTTCGTCCGCGTCCCCTCTTCATTCATAAGAACAAGAGACGTTTCCTCCAACGGTTGTTCAATTCGATAAAATTCTAAGATGAAACGAATAGCGGGTTTGTCGGAGCGAGAAAAGACTTCGCATTTCTTCACCAAGAAAAAATTCGACAATTCACTTTCGCGTTTCCATTCGTCGAAGACTTCAACAGGGATAATTACGTTCACCCTTCCGGTTAACTTCTGTGCGCGTTCCCAAAAGCGTTTCACCCAATCGTTCATGGCGTGACGCGCGGCATTGCGCGCTTCATCAGGTGCTTGCAAACTGTTCTGAAAAAAGGGAGGATTCGATACAATGCGATCAAATTTCACCGGTGCCTGAAGCTTGAAAAAATCTATCTCATCGGCAATCAACAACGGTGCGAAAACGGAGTTGCTAAAATTCTGCTGGGCTTCGTCAACAGATGGCGCATGAATGTCAATGGCTAAAACGCGATTTCCTTTTTGAGCCAACATGAGCGCAACAACGCCACACCCCGTTCCTACTTCTAAAATTTTTTCTTGTTTTTCTGTTTGAATGAATGCACCCAACAACACCGCGTCGGTGCCCACTTTCATGGAAGACGATTCATGCGATACAGAAAATTGCTTGAACTGAAAACTCATGACTTCCGCTCGTGCCAGGCTTCGTAGCCCTTAGTGTCTTGAACCTTTCGGTCTGCAGGAATTTCACGAAGCGGTTCAACAGCGCGCAAGGTATTTCGACACTCTTCCGGCAAACGCTGATACCACCCTGTTCCTTCCGTCTTCCATTCCAACATTTGATCGCTCACCTCTTTCACCTTCTTGGCCGGATTTCCAACCATCACACTTCTTCTTTCCACAACCGTTTTCGCAGGCACAAAACACAACGCGCCAATGATGCATTCCTCTTCCACAACAACATCGTCCATTAACACCGCATTCATTCCAACCAACGTGTTCGCGCCTATCTGCGCGCCGTGCACAATAGCTCCATGGCCAATGTGCGCGTTTTCACCCAAGACAACAGTGGTTCCGGGAAACATATGAATGGTGCAATTCTCTTGAACATTGCATCCGTCTGAAATAATGATCTGTCCCCAGTCGCCGCGAATAGCCGCGCCCGGACCAATGTATACGTTCTTTCCAATGATCACATTGCCCGTTACGGTTGCATTCGGATGAATGAACGCCGACTCGTGAATGACTGGAATGTATCCGTTGAATTCAAAAATATTCGCCATGTTTATACGCGTTCTAAAACCACTGCATACCCCTGCCCTACGCCAATACACATGGTGCACAACGCGTATTTTTTATTCGAACGAGCCAACTGCATAGAGGCCGTCTGAACCAAACGCGCACCGCTCATTCCGAGTGGATGCCCCAACGCAATGGCGCCTCCTTGCGGATTGATACGCGCGTCGTTGTCTTCCAATCCAAGCTGACGCGTACACGCCAAAACTTGCGCTGCGAAGGCTTCATTCAATTCTAAAATATCCATTTGATCTAACGTCAATCCCGCGCGCTTCAACGCCAACTTAGACGCTTCAACCGGACCAATGCCCATAATACGGGGCTCTACTCCGCTTACAGCAGAAGAAACCACACGCGTCAACGGCGTTAATCCATGTGCATTCAATCCATTCTCACTCGCCATTAACAAGGCTGCTGCACCGTCGTTTAATCCAGATGCATTTCCTGCGGTAACAGTTCCTCCGTTTCTAAATGAAGCGCGCAATTTTGCAAGACCTTCCAGAGTGGTTCCTGCCTTCGCAAATTCATCTGTATTGAAAACAATTGGATCTCCTTTTTTCATTGGAATGTTCACCGCAACAATTTCTTCCTTCAACAAATCAATGGAAGCTGCTGCCTTTTGCTGAGACCAAAGCGCGAAGGCGTCTTGATCGTCGCGTGAAATATTGAACATCTCGGCTAAGTTCTCTGCTGTTTCACCCATGGCATCTACGCCATACATTTCCTTCATTTTCGGATTCACAAAACGCCATCCGAAAGAAGAGTCGAACATTTGCGCATCTCTTCCGAAAGCCGAACTGGTTTTCGAAATCACCCACGGTCCGCGCGTCATGTGCTCTACTCCACCTGCTATAAACACATCGCCTTCGTTGGCATGGGCAGCCCGAGCAGCAGTAGCAACCGCACTCATACCCGAAGCACACAAGCGATTCAAGGTTTCAGCTGGAACGGTATGCGGAAGTCCGGCTAGCAACACTGCCATACGCGCAACGTTGCGATTGTCTTCACCCGCCTGATTCGCGCAACCCATGAACACGTCAGATATTACAGCCGGATCAAGGTTCGGAAATTTCTTCATGAGTTCAGATAAAGCAACTGCTGCTAAATCATCGGCTCTTACCGGACCAAGCGTTCCACCAAAACTTCCAATTGCGGTGCGAACACCACCTACTACGAATGCATTCATATGTTTATAAATCTTGGGCAAAGATGAAGAAATATTCATGAACCTGAGGCAAGTGATGCTACTTTTCAAGCTTATGTTTGCAGTATGAATTCAGAACGTACGATTTTAGTTGTGAACGACGATGGCATTACCGCGAAAGGTATTCGTTCGTTGGTGGAAGTTGCGAAGAAATTCGGACAAGTTGTGGTGGTTGCTCCAGACAAAGCACAAAGCGGAATGGGACACGCTGTTACCATTAATGGTATCATTCGCGCACAAAAACAAAACATCTTTGGTGAAGGCGTTCAGGCCTATTCATGCTCGGGCACTCCGGCCGATTGCGTGAAGTTCGGCATTTCTCAAATCATTAAGAAAAAGCCCGATCTAATTTTAAGTGGCGTGAATCACGGGAACAACTCTGCCACCAACGTTCTATATAGCGGAACCATGTCTGCGGCATTGGAAGGTGCTATGGAGGGAATTACTTCGCTTGGATTCTCTCTTCTAGACTACGCTGAAGACGCGGACTTCACCGCATCTATGCACTACGCTGAAATTATCGTTCGCAATGTTTTGAACGACGAACACCTTCCTGAAAATTTCTGTTTGAATGTTAACATTCCGAAAGGAAATATTGAAGACATTAAGGGCATTCGTTTCGGTCGTCAAGCCGAAGCTTTCTATGACGATTGGTTCGAACAAAGAAAAGATCCGAGTGGAAAAGAATATTACTGGTTAACTGGAACCTTCCACAATCACGACAAAGGAGAAGACACCGACGAATACGCATTAGCCAACATGTATGTCTCTGCTGTTCCGGTTCAATACGATTTAACTGCTTATCACACACTTAAACATTTGCAACAATGGCCACAGTAAAAAAAGGGAAGTTAGACACGTTCGCATTCGGACTAGCTGCGGGAATTCTTGGAGCAGCTGTTGGATTCGTTGTATTCGGATTTTTAATTGCACAGATCAATGGTCAAACCTTCGGCAGGTTCTTTCAAACATTGGTTCAAGGAAGCGATATTTTCCATGACAAACTTGTTACCGTAAGTATATTATTCGATGTGATTTTGTTCTTCGTTATGATTCGCCAAGAGTATTATAACTTCTGCAAAGGCTTATTAGCCGTTGTTATCGTGAGTGTTCCTGTTGCCATCTATTTGTACTGATGCCAGAGGGAAAGAAATTCTTTTTCATTGCCGGGGAAGCCTCGGGCGATTTGCATGCAAGTAATTTGGCCATGGCCTTGCTGAAGCAAGACCCCTCACTTCATCTTGTGGGTTGGGGCGGAGATTTAATGCAACGCGAAGGCGTGAAAATTTCAACACACTTCAAAGATTTAGCCTTCATGGGTTTTTGGGAAGTGCTGAAAAACATTCGCACCATTTTCAAAAACATACAACGCTGCAAAGATGAAATTCTAAGCGAGCGTCCAGATGCACTCATTTTAATTGACTACCCCGGTTTCAACTTACGCATTGCTGCATGGGCCAAACAGCAAGGCATTCCGGTGTATTATTACATTGCTCCGCAAATTTGGGCCTGGAAAGAAAATCGCGTTCACAAGATTAAACGAGACGTTACCGAACTCTACGCCGTGCTTCCTTTCGAAAAAGATTTTTATGCGAGGAAAGGAATGGATGTTCAGTTTGTGGGTCATCCGCTTCTCGATGAAGTGAACAAACGCAAACGCGTTTCTCCGGAAGAATTTCGCAAGAGATATTTCTTAGACAACCGTCCGATCATTGCATTGCTTCCTGGAAGCCGCAAACAAGAGATTACGCGCATGTTAAATGTTATGTTGGAAATGAAATACAAATTTCCAGAACATCAGTTTATCATCGCAGGTGCTCCTTCCCTTCCAGAAAATCTTTACAAGGAAATTATTGGAAAGCACAAAGTGAGTTTGTTTTACAACGTCACCTATGATTTATTGGAAGCCAGCGAAGCGGCCTTGGTTACCAGCGGAACAGCGACACTTGAAACAGCTTTACTAGGGACTCCTCAAGTAGTTTGCTACAAAGCGAACGCCATTTCTTTCGCTATTGCGAAGCGCTTGGTGAAAATAAAATTCATCTCCTTGGTGAATTTATTATTGAATCGTGAAGCTGTTCGCGAGCTTATTCAAGACGAATGGAATGTTTCTCAAGCTGAAGAAGAATTACGCGCTGTTCTCGTTGGTGGAAGCAAACGCGAATCTGTTTTGAAATCTTACGCTGAATTAAAAACGTCTCTTGGAAACGGCGGAGCATCGGAGTTAACGGCGAGCTTGCTGTTGAAAAATATTGAAGGTCAATCAAAAGCCTAATTCTTCTGAACGTAGTTTAGCGCTTGTGAAAACGAGCATCCTATTCTTCTGCACAATACTTCTGTCTATGCACCTGCACGGACAAGTTGTTCGCTTGGAATTGCTTTCTCAAAAACAATGGACCTACCTCTATGTGCAATGCACAGATAGTTTCCATATTCAGTGCGACACCATTAATATTCATATACCTAGCAAGCATACCGTTGTGTTTATGTTGAATGGAAAAACTATTCAAGTAAAAACGGATCCTAACAAAACCATTCAAACTTCGAAAGCTAGTTTTTCTTCGATGAAAAACAATGCGCTTTTCGCTTTGATGCAAAACTCAAAAACCTTTATTTTCAAATACGAAGGTGAGTTTTCCCTTCAACCTTCGACGAAAAAAATTCAAGTAATCAATACACTCCCCGTTGAAGAATATGTTGCCGGTGTGGTTGAAGCCGAAGGCGGAGCGAATAAGCCTTTAGAATATTATAAAGTGCAAGCCATTCTGAGTCGAACCTACGCTCTGCGCAATCATGAAAGACACGTTGGATATGATGTTTGCGACGGAACGCATTGCCAGGTTTACCATGGCATTTCTAAAAAGGACATCGACATTTTCACAGCCGTAAAGGCCACAGAAAACTTAGTTATTGTAGACAGTTCTACTCAGTTAATCACTGCTTTTTTTCATAGCAATTGTGGCGGACAAACCTGCAGTGCCCAAGACGTTTGGAAATCGAATCTTTCCTACTGTGTTGGAAAGAAAGATCCCTATTGCATGGGAATGCCAAACAGCACGTGGGAAAAACGAATTTCTTCCGCTGATTGGAAAAACTACTTAACCACGAAAAACATTTCACTCAACGATTCAGACGAATGCATTGCTGGAAATATGAATTGCAGCGCCAACAAACGTCCTTTTTACTATGTTCAAAAAAACACATCTCTTCCAACCAAGGACATGCGCACAGACTTAAAATTAAAATCGGCCTATTTCCATATTGAAGAATTAGACAACGAAATTATTCTTCACGGAAGAGGCTTCGGACATGGCGTTGGACTTTGTCAAGAAGGTGCTATGAATATGGCGAAGAAAGGTAAAACGGCAGAAGACATTCTTCATTTTTATTTCAGCGGAGTGCACATTGTGCCGTTCGACAATCAAACACCTTAGATTTTCGTTTCCTCTAAAGAAGTTAAACGAAGATCTTTCAGCACATTTAAAAATTGAATTTCCGATTCTTCTTTGATGGAAATTTCAATGGTGAAATCCAATTCAACACGCGTATTCAATTTTCGAAATGAAAGTCTATTCAATGCGTTCATGAGCGAAGGCGTTTCTTCGTGACTCACAGTTAGCGCGTATTGAACTTCCACTTCACATTCCTCTACTCCACTTGCTTCTATGGCAAGCTTCGCAGCGTTTTTATAAGCATCTATCAATCCAGACACTCCCAACTTCGTTCCGCCGTAATAGCGAATAACTGCAACCAAGACTTCTGTTAGTTTGGCTGATTTAATTTGATTTAAGATTGGCTTTCCGGCAGTACCACCGGGCTCTCCGTCGTCGGAACTTCGTTCCAACTTTTCATAAACAGTTAAGACATAAGCGAAGCAAATGTGCGTGGCTTGCGGATGTTCTTCCCAAAGATTTTGAATGATTTGTTTGGCTTGCTTTTCTGAATGAATGCGAAAAGTTTTTCCAATGTGTTTGCTTCCGCTTACTTTGTAAAGCGAATCGGACTCCGTTAAAATGGTTCTATAACTTGCCATGACAATTAATTGTCGAGCAACGAAAATTCCGAATTGTTGCTTTTGAATTCAGGAACAATCTCTTTCATGACACGAACCATTTCTTGGTTGTTTTGAAGATTCATTTGCTCTTCCAAGCGAGATAACTTCTCTTTCAATTCGGAAGCTTCAACGTTGCGCACTTTCGCCGAAAGAATTTTCTCGTTGTGCGTAGGAACCGTGTTTTCTTCGGTTGCAAGAACTTCTTCGTATAATTTCTCTCCAGGACGAAGGCCTGTGTATTGAATTTCGATATCCTTTCCAGGCTCTAGTCCGCTTAAGCGAATCATCTGCTCCGCTAAATCAGAAATACGCACCTGTTGCCCCATATCAAAAGCGAAGATGTCGTTTCCTTTCCCCATAGCGCCTGCTTCTAAAACCAACTGAACCGCTTCAGGAATTGTCATGAAGAATCGATTGATATCTCTGTGAGTTACAGTCACCGGTCCGCCCTCTTCAATTTGTTTTCTGAAAACTGGAATTACAGAACCATTACTTCCCAATACATTTCCAAAACGCGTAGTTACGCATATAAGCGAAGTGTCTTTCGATTGAACAATCATTTCGGCAATGCGCTTGCTTGCGCCCATCACATTCGTTGGATTCACAGCCTTGTCGGTGCTTATCATTACGAAACGTTCAGCATTAAACTCTGCTGCTATCTCTAACACCTTCATTGAACCGAACACATTCGTTGCAACGGCCTCAGCAGGATTGTCTTCCATAAGCGGAACGTGCTTGTATGCAGCAGCGTGAAAAACTATTTTTGGTTGGAAGGCTTCGAACATTCGTCGCATGCGCAATTCGTTGCGCACGTCGCCAATAACCATTTCCAATTTTCCTTCATCGATGTATTTCGACAATTCATTTCCCAATAAAAACATGGGGGTTTCTGCTACATCGCATGCAATAACTTTCGCGGGATTCAGCAACAAACATTGACGAACCAATTCGCTACCAATGCTTCCGGCAGCGCCTGTTACGAGAACGACTTTGTTTTGAATAATGTCTTTCACCTCGTTCGAACTCATTTGAATCACGTCTCTTCCAAGAAGATCTTCAAACTTCACTTCACGCAATTGCTTTGCGCTCAGTTCTCCGTTTATCCAGTTGTTCGCATGCGGAAGGTGCTTCAAGGCAACCTTGTATTTCAATGCTAAATCAACCAATTGGCGCTTGCGAGCAATGGCTATTTCAGGAACGGAAATAATAAGTTCTTCAATGGGATTGGAAGCCAAGAAGTCATCGAGTTTTTTCGAACTTAAAATTTCTACGCCTTCCAACTTCTTTCCAACTTTTTGTTGATTGTCGTCGAAGAAAGCCACAACTTCCAAAGCTGAATTTCGATCGCGATCGAGTGTTCTTTTCAACAACAACCCGCCTTCTCCTGCGCCGAACACCACTACTTTCGTTCTACTTCCTTTCGAACTTTTTAATTCCATGTATAGGAATTTTATTGATAGACGGAAGAAAACTAAAAGGGCTCCGCTCAATAGGAACTCCAATATTACAATTGACAAAGGAACTAAATAAGCTCCGTTTGTTCCCCTGCGCAAGAAGTTCAAAAGCACAAAGGACAAGCTACCCAACAAAAGCACAAACCCCAGACGTATAGCATCTTGGGTGCTTGTGAAACGAATGATTCCAGAATAAGATTTTCCAACAAAGAAAGAAACAGCTCTTACCACAAAATATATCGGTGCGAAAAGCACCATTAACTCCAATTCATTTTTCGGAATAGCAAATTCAAAACGAATCAGATAAGCACCAAGAAAAGCAAAAGCACAAAACGCAAGGTCTATCGAGAAGATAAGCCAGCGCGGTGTGATCTGCTTTGGAAAAACTAATTTCATTTGTATGAATTATACCGCTTCAACAACAACAGCGCTTGCGCCACCGCCGCCGTTACATATTCCGGCACCGCCCAATTTCTGATTGCGATTTTTCAACGCGTGAACCAACGAAACCACAATACGTGCACCGCTACATCCGAGTGGGTGTCCCAATGAAACAGCACCGCCGTTCACGTTCACCTTTGCTGGATCTAAGTTCATTTTTTGAGTATTCACAATACCCACTACGCTGAACGCTTCGTTCAATTCAATTAAGTCTAGGTCTTCCAACTTCACGCCTGCTTTTGCAGCAGCTTTTGGTAAAGCCAATGACGGTGTTGTGGTAAACCACTCTGGCGCTTGCTCTGCATCTGCGTAGCCTGTAAGCTTTGCCAATGGCGTTAATCCAAGTGCTTCCATTTTCTCTCTGCTCATTAAAATCAAAGCAGCAGCACCATCGTTCATGGTTGAAGCATTCGCAGCGGTGACAGTACCGTCTTTCGCGAATACCGGACGAAGTCCTGGAATTTTATCGAAACTTACATTTTTATATTCTTCGTCTTCAACGAAAAGAACGACATCACCTTTTCTTCCAACTACTTCAACCGGAACAATTTCATTTGCGTACTGTCCAGATGCCCAAGCAGCAGCAGAACGCTTATATGATTCTATTGCGAATTCGTCTTGCGCTTCGCGAGAGATGTTGCACTCTTTCGCGCAAAGCTCAGCAGCATTTCCCATTGGATAATTGTGATACACGTCGGTGAGTCCGTCTTTCGCCAAACCGTCGACCATGGTCACGTTTCCGTATTTATTTCCCCAACGTAAATTCTCTGAGTAGAAAGGAACGCGGCTCATACTTTCCATGCCTCCAGCAACCACCACATCTGCATCTCCGCATTGAATGCTTTGCGCAGCCATCATGATCGCCTTCATTCCTGAAGCGCATACTTTATTCACAGTGGTGCATTGCACGCTGTCTGAAAGTCCTGCGAATTTGGCAGCCTGACGAGCAGGTGCTTGACCCAGGTTGGCTTGAAGAACCGAACCCATGATTACTTCTTGAACTTCTTCCGGATTCAAGTTAATTTTATTTAGTGCCCCTTTAATAGCAGTAGCACCCAATTGTGTAGCTGAAACGCTAGCCAGTGATCCGCCGAAACTTCCCATAGGAGTGCGCACGGCTGAAACGATAAATACCTCTTTGTTCATTGCAAAAGTGATTAGGGTGCGAAGGTACGAAGTCTGCTACGAATTTGGCACGATAATCAGGATGCCGGTTGTTGAAAATATGCGCCTTTTTCGACCCTCTCAGAAAATGATTCGTCGAGAAAATGCGTTAACCTTGTAATTGAACAAGCTCATTAATTATGAAGAAACTATCGCTCCTGTTTTTTAGCATCATATTCAGTCTTGGCATAATCGCTCAAAAAAACGAAAAACTCCCCGAAAATGACGAGAAAATGCTTTCCTTTGTTACGAAACTCTTCGAAGACTTAAAAAAAGATAGTGGTAAGGACCTTATTCAAAAAACCCTTGCTCCTATGTGGCTTGAGGGCAATGTATACTCTACAAATCAAAAAGCAAAATTTAGAGAAACATTAACTTTGTTTATTGACACAAAGTGCAAAATTTTTCCTGACTTTGAAAACTACATTAACGCTTTTATACTTTTCCCTGCATCTCAAAAGACTGAGAACGAATTACTCGCTTGGAATGATATCGTCATTCGAATCTATAGCGATAAAAAAATAAAGAAATTCGGAAGTGAGTTTGTAGAGTCTAGTATTGGATTGTTCAAGAATTTCACGTTTTATAAAGCAGAGGCGATCGCATGGACAACCGACAATGTTAATTACGCTTTTGCTTTTGATTCATTGCCTAGAATTGAATTCCCCAGCTTGAATTTGAGATGTTTCAGTCGAGGCGATAGTACAGCTATTTACGAAACCTCAGGCAATTATTTCCCTACGTTAGAAAAATTCATTGGCAATCATGGCAAGGTCACTTGGACTAAGGCCGGATACGACAGCAATAAAACATATGCCCTAATAGGCAAATACGATCTGCGTATCAAAGAAAGTAGTTTCGCCATGGACAGTGTGTTATTCTACAATGAATTCTTTGACCAACCCTTAACAGGGAGGTTAACTGAAAAAATTCTTTCAAATAGGAATGAGGATAACACCGACTACCCGATGTTTGAATCTTATTACAAGCGTCTTGAAATAAAAAACATTGTACCAAATGTGGATTACGAAGGGGGATTTAAAATGGCGGGGAAAAAGTTGGAGGGCACAGGCACAGCAGAAGAGCCTGCTAGATTAACATTTTACCGCGAAAAAAAACCTTTATTAATTGCAGAAAGTAGACGATTTGAAATTCGTCCGGATAGAATTAAGAGTACCAATGCCTCAATAAAAATCCGTTTAGATTCAGACAGTATATGCCACCCTGATTTATTTTTTCTATTCGTAAAAAAAACAAGGGATTTGGAGCTTTCGAGAACCGAGGAAGGAATTTCCCCTTCTCCGTTTCAGAACACCTACCATGAAGTTGAAATGTATTTTGAAACATTAAAATGGAACATTGACGCGCCTTTTATGAGTTTCGGGTCGTTCGGAGTAACTCCTGGAGGGTTTGCTGATTTTGAGTCTATAGATTATTTCAAGCAAAAGAGGTTTTCCACATTGGCAGGTATATCATCAGACCATCCTGTTTATATTCTGCAACGAACCGGAATTGCTAAGCAATCTAATTTCTTCAACGCTATTGATTTTGCCCAACAGGCTCACACGGGTGTTGAGCAGTGGATTCCAATTTTAATAGATCTTACCAACAAAGGATACATCGAATACGATCTCACAACTCGGAATATTGTCCTTCTTGACAAATTATTCAAGCACGTTCAAAACATAAAAGGAAAAGCAGACTACGATGCAATTCAATTTTTATCTGAGGTTGGCCGTGCCGAAAACGCAAGGCTCAGTCTCTTAGATCGAGATATTTTAATCAAAGGCGTAAATTCTGTTCTTTTAAGTGATTCACAGAAAGTGTTTTTATACCCGACTGACGGAGAAATTTTATTACACAAAGACAGAGACTTCAGCTTTAGCGGCAGGTTAAATACAGGAAACTTCGAATTAATGGGTGCTAAATACAACTTCATTTATGACCAATTCAAATTTGAAATGACCGAAGTTGACTCGTGCATAATCTATGTTGATGATTTAGAAGGTACCCCAGATAATTACGGAAATTATCCTAAGATAAGAATTAAAAACGTTCTTACCGGACTCTCTGGAACACTGCAAGTTGATCATCCCACAAATAAAAGTGGATATCACAGCAAGGATTACCCTTCTTATCCAATCCTCACTTGCACCAAAAGTTCCAGTGTTTTTTGGGATAAATACAGCATTCAAAAAGGGGCTTACAAAAAAAATGATTTTTATTATGAGGTAGATCCCTTCACGTTGGACTCTTTGGACAACTTTAAAAATAAAAACTTAAAATTCATAGGAACACTTGTCAGCGGTGGCATTTTCCCTGATATAAAAGAGCCTCTTGTCTTGATGGATGATTTCAGTTTGGGATTTCGTGTCAAAACTGGTGATTCCGGTTACCCCACTTATGATGGAAAAGCAACTACTGTTGGCGATTTAACACTGAACAATTCAGGATTTATTGGAAAAGGAAAGTTGGACTATTTAACCTCTACATCAACCTCAGATGCTTTTACGTATGTTCCGAATGAAGTATTTGGCACTGCGTCTACTTTCACTAACGAAGGCAATAAGAAAGCCAATGTTCCAGACGCTACTTCAAGCAAAATAGAATTGTCTTTCACTCCAAAGAAAGATAAATTAGAAGTTACGACCAAAGAAATATCAATTGAGTGTTTCTCTAAAGAGGCTTTATTCAAAGGATTGATGAGATTAGAACCAACAGGCATGACTGCTAGCGGTGATGCTGATTTCGTTGGTGCGAAGCTCTCGTCTAAAAACTTCAAATTCAAGAATAGAAAAATACTAGCGGATACAGCGCAGTTTCAACTAAAGTCAAACGCTGATGACGTAGCACTTGCATTTAAAACTGACAACGTAAACGCTGACGTTGATTTCGATGCGAGAAAAGGAATGTTTAAGAGCAACAGCGGTGAAACAAAAATTGAATTCCCCTCGAATTTCTACATCTGCTATATGGATCAATTCACTTGGTTCATGGATAAATCTGAAATGGAATTATCTTCAAACAGAAAAGCATCAAGCGATTTAGTCATAGATACCGATGCTGAAAAAAAACGCAGCAACTTTTACTCCATTGATCCCAATCAGGATAGTTTAAACTTTCTTTCCCCGTTCGCAAAGTATGACTTAAAAAACACACTACTTACTTGTCGTAAGATAGAATATATCATTGTGGCCGACTCTAAAGTTCAGCCCGATAGCAATTATGTAGTGATTGAGAAATGGGCCAACATGCGCAAGCTTGAGCGCGCTCAAGTCATCAGCAACTTCGTAACACAACACCATAAAATTTTCAATGCCACCTTAAAAATTGACGGGAGAAAAAGATATGAAGGAAGCGGTGATTTGATATACAAAGACGAAAATAAAAAGGAACAGAAAATACACATAAGTAATTTCCGTTTAGACTCGGCTTACCAAACGATTGCTTACGGTGAAATAGCAGAGAAAGACCAATTTTTCTTATCCCCTGCCTTCGAATACTATGGCAGATTCGAATTACATGCAAGCAATCCGAATCTTACATTCAACGGAGGGGTGCGTGTTTTACACAACTGTAACAGTATTTCACGCACGTTCTACAAATTCAAATCTGAAATAAATCCGTTAGAAATTTACATCCCCATTGACAGCACATTAAGAGACATGTCTATGTCTAAACTAGGTGTTGGCGTTATTATCAAAGATGAACAACCGATGAAAATTTACCCCGGTTTTTTAAGTGCCAAATCGTATAAAAATGACAGGGGTTTGATTGAGTCTACCGGATACTTGTATTTCGACAAAACTAAAAAGACTTATTTTATTGGGTCAAAGGAAAAAATTCGGCAACCAAAATTACCAGGACAACTCTTAGGTCTAAACACCACAAGCTGCGAACTAACAGGCGATGGAATTATGGATTTCAATATAGACCTAGGTATGATGTCCATGAAGTCTGTTGGCACGGTTCAGTTTAAAACCGCTGATTCCCTTCTAAATGCTCAAAGTACTACCTTGTTAAATTTCCCATTTGATGACGGAGCACAAAAGCACTTAGCCGAAAAACTAGTAAATGCGAACTTGGATCCAATTGATTTAAGCAAAACTCAATTTGAAAAGAGCTTAATTGAATTTTTAGGCGAAGAAAAATCCGATAAAGTTATTGCCGACATGGCTTTGGACGGTGAATTAAAAAAACTGCCTGAAGAGTTGCAACAACTTTTCTATTTTGGTGATTTGAAATGGATCTGGCACGATACACTCGAGACTTTCACTACAATTGGTCCTATAGGAATTGCCTCTATGGGCAAAAAACAAATTTTTAAATACACCAAAGGGTTAATTGAAATAGAGAAAAAACGCTCGGCTGATATTTTCAGACTTTACATACAAATCGACGGTGCCACGTGGTACTTGTTCGAATACAAGTTAAACATTATGACCATTAGCACTTCTGATGAGGTTTTCGCTGAAATAATAAAGAATGTAAAGGACGAGAACAAACGTTTTGAAGACGGCAAAAAACGATTCTCTTATTCCGTAAACACGCAGAAAAAGCAAAAAGATGCGCTGATACGCCGTTATCCAGAATTGAATCAATAGAGCTATTAAATCTTGAGCGCTTTGGCTGCTCTAGAACTCTTTGCAGGGTTCCAGTTGTCATTGTATGAAGCCTTGAACAAAAATTCATTCACATAAGCTCGAGTTCTGACAATTCTAAGAAAATACCCCGAGTAAAACACCATTAAAGGCGAATATGGAAGCAAGTAAATAATGGCTTCCAATCGCTTCATTCGGAACAACCCAAAGATTAAATATTTAATAATATTATAAAAAGCATACATGATAATATTTGTGACAAAAATAAATGGCAAATACGAGATG
Organism: Flavobacteriales bacterium; assembly: GCA_947466425.1. Classification (GTDB taxonomy): domain Bacteria; phylum Bacteroidota; class Bacteroidia; order Flavobacteriales_D; family Sanyastnellaceae; genus CAIZGX01. The sequence continues at coordinate 16,967 of CANIBZ010000009.1, read as the reverse complement.
AAATTCATTAGCATGTCGCCGATATAGAAATACCATTTAAAATTGAGTAAAACATTGTACAGAACATTTTCCAAGAATGAAAAAAAGTTAACCCACATAAACACTCGAGTAGGAAAGAAAACATCTATGTGTTTTCTTAGTCTAAAACGTATTAACGATTTATCCCAACGCAAACGTTGTTTCGCTAATTTTTTAAAGGTGTTTGGGACATTCGTTCGGCACACCGCAGCCGGCTCAAACTTTATTTTATATCCCATTTTCTTCAACTTCACGGAAATATCACCATCCATCCCCGGCCCAACATCCCATCCTCCGACTTTCTCAATCGCATCCTTCCTAAAAGCTCCAAAAGCTCCGCTAATTACACGGTAAAGCCCCAACTCACTGCTTACAATTCTTCCTACAGAAATTGTATCGTAGTACTCTATTGCCTGCAAAGCAGTGGCAACAGATTCGCTATAGTTGTATACTTGAACATTTCCTCCCACTCCCCCAATATCCTTATCGTAATAAAATGGAATTAACACTTTTTCAATCGCATCGGGAAGATAATTGCAGTCTGCATCTAGCGCAACAATGAACTCTCCACGAGAATAGCGCAAGGCCAGATTTGCAGCGGACGCTTTCCCTCCTCTGACATCATTCCTTAAGAACAAATCAATGTAACCACGTCTCTCTAAATTTCTCCCAATAATTGGTGTATCGTCGTCACTTCCGTCATCAACAATAATAATTTGTAAATTCGTATAGGTCTGCTTTCGAAGTGACTCTACTAATTTAAAAAGATGTTTCCCTTCATTTTTTCCCGGAATAACGACAGAAACTAAAGGCCTTCTTGCCATTAATTCTAAATGGGCTTCAGCCATTGCACCTCGTCTAGCCCGCCTAGCACCCAACCAATAAAGCAAAACCATTAACTCTAAAATAAAAAAGCGAAAGAATTCAAAAATGACAAAAAAGTAGAACCTGAAAATAGGATTCCAATTAATATGAGTTTTGACGGCTTCATGTTCTTTACAAATATTGAGGCAATCAAAAAATGTTACGAAAATGAAACCGCGATATACAAACAGGGTAGTGTTACTAAACCACTTTAGTAACACACATCAAATTGTTCATTTCGTTCAAAATAAAAAAGAGGACCGAAGTCCTCCTTTCAAAATATCTCGAAAAAAATCTAACGCAAGATGCTCTTTCCGGGGAAATAAGCCATCTTACCTAACTCTTCTTCAATGCGTAACAACTGATTGTATTTTGCAATACGATCTGAACGAGAAGCTGACCCTGTTTTAATCTGCCCTGTATTGAGTGCAACGGATAGGTCTGCAATAGTGGTGTCTTCCGTTTCGCCACTTCTGTGAGACATCACAGAAGTATATCCAGCTCTATGAGCCATATTCACCGCATCAATCGTTTCAGTCAAAGAGCCAATTTGATTCACTTTAACTAAAATACTGTTTGCAATTCCCTCTTCAATTCCACGCGAAAGACGATTCACATTCGTAACGAATAAATCATCTCCTACTAATTGTGTAGTGTCTCCTAATTTCTCCGTCATCAACTTCCAACCGTCCCAATCGTCTTCTGAACATCCGTCTTCAATTGAAACAATAGGATAACGCTTTGTCCAATCTGCCCAATAGTCTACCATTTGCGCGCTGGTTAAATGCTCACCGGTAGATTCCAAATGATACAATTTTGTTTCTGGGTTGTAGAACTCTGTAGATGCACAATCCAATCCTAACACTATATCTTCTCCTGCCTTGTATCCAGAAGCTTCAATTGCCTGCATAATGGTTTGAAGTGCTTCTTCGTTACTGTTGAAGTTCGGAGCGAATCCGCCTTCGTCACCAACATTCGTCAAGTGACCTTGCTTTTTCAAAACCGCTTTCAAGTGATGAAACACTTCTGCTCCCATGCGTAACGCTTGACTGAATGTTTCAGCACCCACCGGAAGAATCATGAATTCCTGAACATCCACTTTATTGTCGGCATGTGCACCTCCGTTAATAATGTTCATCATTGGAACAGGTAGTGTGTTTGCACTTACTCCTCCTATATATCTATAAAGACTCAACCCTGAAGTTTCTGCAGCCGCTTTCGCAACCGCCAACGATACTCCTAATATAGCGTTCGCGCCTAAAACACTTTTGTTGTCTGTGCCATCGATGGCACACATAGCCATATCAATAAGGTTCTGCTCGAATACAGAAGCTCCTTCCAATTCTTTGTTCAATACTTCATTCACATTTTGAACAGCACGCATAACACCTTTACCTAAGTACTGTGTTTGATCACCGTCACGAAGCTCAACCGCTTCGTGCATGCCCGTGCTTGCTCCGGAAGGAACAGCAGCGCGACCAACAGTACCTTGATCTGTAATTACATCGACTTCAATTGTTGGATTACCTCTTGAGTCGAGGATTTGTCTTGCATGAATGTGCGCAATATTTGCCATAGGAAATTGTATTTCAAACAAAGATAAACAAGACCACTGAATTACTTAGTGTAATTTTTACACTAAGTTCTATCTTCCCGTTCTTTTCGCTCCACCTCTGCTGCTCTTACCTGAATTTCCGCGACTGCTACTTCCCTTGCTCGGTCCGTTTCGAAAGGTTCGTTCACCAGGTTTGGCGTGAGACTTACTTCCCGCTTTAAACCTTGGTTTCGACGAAGAAGGTGAAGCGGCCGAAGCACTTGGTCTTGGCTTAGGTCTTGGTTTTGGTTTCGGTTTAGGCTTGTCTGATTCGCTAGATGCTTTCTTTTCTGGCGCTTCCGATTTCGATTTTTCCAGATACTTATTCAACAGTCTCATCTCATCTTCTTCCAGCGGTCGGAATTCACCGACCTGAAGCCCTTGTATGCCAATGTGCATGATACGGCATCGTTCTAACTTCGTGACTGTATATCCAAAGTGCTCACACATTCTTCGAATCTGTCTGTTCAGTCCTTGTATAAGTGTAATTCGAAATACAAACGGAGTTTCAACAACTACTTTGCATCTTCTAGTTTGAACACCAAGTATAGGAACACCTTGACTCATCTTCTCTGCGAAGTCTGCGAACAACGGACGATCCACACTTACAATGTATTCCTTTTCGTTCTTGTTTCCTGCGCGAAGAATTTTGTTCACCAAGTCACCATTATTTGTCAAAAGAATAAGTCCTTGGGAATCCTTGTCTAATCTTCCAATCGGAAAAATCCGCTCGCTGTAGCTTATGTAATCTATGATGTTGTTCTTCTCTACTTTATCTGTAGTAGAAACAACGCCCATAGGCTTGTTGAAAGCCAAAACCAAATCTTGCTTCTCTTCTCTATTTAGACCGCGACCGTTCACTTTCACCACATCCCTTGGTCCAACTTCGGCGCCTAGTCCAATCTTCTTTCCATTAATTGTAACAAGACCGCGTTCAATAAACTTGTCGGCTTCTCTTCGGCTACAAAGTCCCGATTCACTTATGAATTTGTTTACACGCATGGGTTCTAATTAGGTTGCGAAGTTAGTTATGGCATAAACAAATTCGCCGCTTTCCTTTTCTTTTGTTAATTTTAGCTTTTTAGAACCTACCCTATGCCAGCACTAAGCGAAAGAAAGATTGTTGAAGTTTGTTACGCACCAAGTCACTTCCCGTTGTACGACAATGGATTTGACATTGTGGTTGTTATTGATGTGCTTCGCGCTACAAGCGCCATTACCACAGGCCTTCACTGCGGAATAAAAGAGATCATTCCCATTAATTCGGTTGAAAAAGCGGTTGATTATAAATCGAAGGGATACATCACTGCCGCCGAAAGAGACGGACAAGTGGTGGAAGGTTTCGACTTTGGAAATTCTCCTTACGCGTTCATGAATCCAGATTTAGTTGGAAAAACAGTTGTCCTTACCACAACAAATGGAACAAACGCCATAGAAGTGGCCAAAGATAAAAGCACCGTTGTGATTGGTTGTTTGAACAACCTCACCTACCTCAGCAACTGGCTCATTGCTCAAAATAAAAACGTGTTGATTCTCGCTTCAGGATGGAAAGAAAAAATGAATCTCGAAGATACCATCTGCGCGGGAGCCATTGCAGACATTCTCTTAGAAACTCGCAAATTCGTTTCGAACGAAGACAGCACCATCTCAGCTAAATTTTTATACCGCTCAGCGCGCGATAATTTTTACAGCTTCCTTCGCGCAAGTTCGCATCGCAAGCGCTTGATGAAGTTGAAAATTCAAAAAGATGTGAAGTATTGTCTGACGTTAGATACTGTGCCATGCATTCCCATTCTCCGTGATGGAAGGTTGGTGAAACTAGAAATAGACAACGCGTAATACCTTCAACATGAAAACAAAGACCCTAATCTTATTGGTGCTTTGTATTCCTTTACATGCTTTTTCTATTGAACCTGAACCACCCATCTGTTTAGACTGGGGATTCTTCGGACATAAGAAAATTAACGAACTCGCTATCTATACTCTTCCCCCAGAACTTTTCGGATTCTATAAGTACAACATGAACTATTTAATAGATCACAGTGTAGATCCTGATAAAAGAAGATACAGTGTGAAAGGGGAAGCCGAGTGTCACTTCCTAGATGTTGATCGTTATGTGACTTCACCAAACTCTTCTCCTTTTGAAAATTTACCCGAGCGTTGGAACGATGCGGTAACAAAATACGGAGAAGATAGCCTTCGTGCACATGGCATTGTTCCTTGGAATTTGTATCTCGTTTATTCCAAATTGGTGATTGCCTTCAAAGAAAAAGATGTGAATCGTGTTCTTCGACTATCAGCCGAAATAGGCCATTACGTTGGAGATGTGCATGTACCTCTTCATTCCACTTCCAACTACAACGGACAAAAGACCAATCAAAAAGGCATTCACGGTTTTTGGGAAAGTCGCGTTCCTGAAATTCAATTTCCGCAATACGATTTCTTTGTTGGACAAGCCGAATACATTTCCGCCCCGCAGCATTTCATTTGGGAACGACTCAAAGAAAGTTACGCCGCAGTAGATTCAGTGTTGAAGTTTGAATTACAATTAACCGAAAAATTTCCTTCCGACAAAAAATATTCATTTGAACTGCGAAACAACATTGAAGTGAGAACGTATTCGAGAGAATTCTCAGAGGCCTATAGCAAACTTTTAAATGGACAGATTGAACGAAGAATGCGTTCAGCTGTTTATTCTCTTGGAAGTCTTTGGTTAAGTGCATGGGCAGACGCGGGGCAGCCTAATTTAAAAGATTGGTATTTGAAGGAAGAGGAAATCACAGATGAACCAACAGAACACGAAACGAAAAAAATTGGCGAACACGAATAGCACACAATTATGTTGAATATGGAAACTTTCGAGCTGCAAAAAAAGCACGCTTTGCTTTATAAAAACAGCACACTTTCCGAGCGTGTAGGAGTGCTAAACAGATTTGAAAAGGGATTGCATAAACACGAGGCTGCATTAACGCAAGCTTTAAAAACCGACTTGAACAAGCACGCCTTCGAATCTTCCATAATGGAGTTCTCTCTCATTTTCGCGGAATTAAAAGCGGTTAGAAGAGAGTTACGCGAATGGATGGCTATTGGCTATCCTGGAATGAGTTTCGCAAATCCATTTGCGCGCAATAAAATACACGTTGAATCGAAAGGTGTCTGTCTCATTCTCTCTCCTTGGAACTATCCCGTTCAATTAACTCTCACTCCACTTATTTCTTGTCTTGCAGCAGGGAACACCGCTATAATAAAACCTTCTGAATACACCCCAACTGTTAGCCAAGCATTAAAGGCATTTGTTGAAGACACCTTCCTTCCGAAAGAAGTGTCTGTCATGCTGGGTGATGGCTCCGTTGCATCGAAGCTAACTGAGCTCCCCTTCAATCATATTTTCTTTACCGGTTCTCCAGCTGTTGGAAAATTGGTGATGGCTGCTGCTGCTAAAAACCTAACGAGCATTACCCTAGAGCTTGGTGGAAAATCTCCGGTTGTGATTGGAAAAGATTACGACCTTAAAGATGCTGCGAAGAAAATTCTTTGGGGGAAATATACCAATGCCGGGCAAACCTGCATAGCCACCGATTACGTTTTATTACCGAAAGGAAAAACAACCGAGTTTGTTGAACATCTTCAGAAATACTACCATTCAAATTACACCATAGATGGCGAATTAAATTCAGATGAAGTCGTTTGCATCGTTTCTGAAAAACACTATGCGCGACTAACTAGCATGGTTGAAGAAGTTCGAAATACAGACGGAGCCATTCTCTTCGAAGGAAAACACAAGCCTAACGAACGTTTATTCGGTTTAACAGTTGTTGGAAATGTTTCGAAAGAAACGAAAGTATACCAGGAAGAAATTTTCGGACCTATACTTCCCATCTTCGAATACGAATCCATGGAAGAAGCGGTCGACTTCATTCGCAGCAAAGACAAACCCTTGGCACTTTATGTTTTTTCACACAACAGAAACGAACGAAAGTTTATCACTCGAAATACCTGGGCTGGTGGAGTAACCATTAACGATGTGTTCCTTCACCTTAGCGATGTGCGCATGCCCTTTGGAGGAAGTAATTTCTCTGGAATGGGCTACTCACATGGCTATCATGGATTCCTTGAATTCTGTCACTTAAAATCCGAAGTGCATGTGAGTCAATTTTTCAATTCAACCTCACTAGTCCACCCACCCTATGCGCGCAAAGAATGGCTAGCTAAACTTTTAAGAAGAATTATTTAGTTAGTGAATTTCAACCAAACGAATGTCGTAAACCACAGCCGCATTCATTGGAATTTTACCCTCTCCTGTTAAACCATAAGCTCTATAAGAAGGCAGCACAAATTTCGCTCGGTCTCCTTTACGCAAAAGCTGAATCGCTTCGTGCAAGCCACTTTCAACATTGTCGTGTCCAATTTTCACAGGCACATTTTCTCCGGGTTGGCTTTTGTATATAACAGTGCCATCTAGCAACGACACTTCGTATTCAACCATCGCGACCTGCTCAGACTTTACTGTTTCGCCCGCACCGTTTTCGTATATCCAATAATGAATTCCAGTTCCGGTGATGGTTGTTGGCCATTGCTTTTCAGAGACAAATTTTTGTATCCGTTCCTTTTCTTGCAAATGGAAACTTCTATTCTGAGCAATGAGCATAGAATCTATCTGCGCCTGAGTCATTTGCTGAACAGCCTTTTTATCGTTAGTGCAACTATCGCAACTCATGAGAATTGTGATGAATGCCAAAACCAAATAGATCAATTTCATTATATCTCTCCTTTTTGTAGTAACTCTAAAAACTTCCCTATGGTGTGTTCAAGCGACTCATGCAATCGCGCACCCGCAGCATTCTTGTGTCCGCCACCGTTGAAGTGTGCGCGAGCCATATGATTTACATCGCGTGTACCTTTGCTTCGAAAGCTAATTCGTACGCAATCCTCGTCTTCACGGAAGAAGGCGGCAATGGTTGTGCCCTCAACACTTAATGCCATATTCACTAATCCTTCTGTGTCGCCTGATTGTGGTTGAAAGCGATCGATGTTCTCTTTTGTTATTGCAATGTACGCAGCCTTGTATTCGGGAAGCACAGTCATGCACTCTGAAAGTGCATACCCCATCAAACGCAAGCGTTCTACTCGCTGAGAGTCCAATACATTTTCATGAACCACATGCGGCTTCAAACCTTTGCGCATGAGCCACGCTGCTATCTCGTGCGTTTCTGGACTAACACTTGGAAAACGGAACGACATGGTGTCGGTCATAATTCCGCAGTAAATAGCTTGAGCGGTTGGAACATCAATAAGCTCTAACCAATTCATTGCACCTGCAAAATGAAATACCATTTCACATGTGCTGCATATACTCGTATCTGAATAAACGATTTCAGGAAAGGTGGCGGGTTGCTCGTGATGGTCTATAAGAATAAATGGCTTCACACCCATTTGCGCTTCTAGCAATTTCTTTACTGATTCACCAATTCTTCCCAGATGATTGTAATCTAATATGAATATCGCATCGGCTTCTTCTATTCGCTTAGCGGTCTCTTCGCCTTGATCTTTGCAAACAACTACGTACTCATTTCCACTCAACCAACTCAGATAAGCAGGAGCATGGTCTGGAAGAACAATTGTCACTTCCTTCCCCATTTTAACTAACATCTGAGCCATGGCGCATGAAGAACCAATAGCATCACCATCGGGTGAGATGTGGGTTGAAATAACTATTTTCTGAGAACCGTCTACAATTGCTTTTGCCTTTGCGAGCTCATCATTATTCAATGTGCATTTTAACATGGTTCAAAGGTAAGGGCTAAACTATAATTCGTTGTAATTTGGCGAAATGAAATCGGTTCTATTGTTCTGCTTCGCGCTATTGGCTTTTTGCCTTCAGGCATCTGCACCTTTGCCTCATAAATTCTACTTGAGCAATACCAGCATTGAATTCAATGCTCAGACCAGAGCTATTGAAATTACTTCGAAAATATTTACCGACGATTTAGAGCACGCCATTGAGGCCCAATGCTACAAATACCATTCACTCTATCCGCAAACCCCTGAGGTATATGAACTCGTAAAAAAATACATCGGTGAAAAATTAAGTCTTCAAGCTGGAGGCAGAAATGTCGTATTAAATTTTATTGGATACAGCGTAGACAATGACATGACTACTTTATTTATTGAAGGAAATTACTTCGATCCAAATCAAGTGATTGTGAACAATACGATTCTATTGGAATGGTATTCCGACCAGCAGAACATTGTAGAGGTTAGATGGAACGGTCAATCGAAGCGTGAATATTTCACAAAAGACAAAACTCAATTTCAATTCATTCCGTAATGAAAAAGAAAGAGGCGGCGGATTATGTGAGAATTGAATTGGAAAAACTATACCCTGAAACTCCCATACCTCTCGATCATGCAGACGCATTCACTTTGTTAATTGCGGTGCTTCTTTCCGCGCAATGCACAGACGCTCGGGTGAACACGATTACTCCGCATTTGTTCAAACAAGCAAACAATCCGTTCGACATGATTAAGTTGAGCATTGAAGAAATTCGCGAAATCATTAAACCTTGCGGATTGTCTCCGGCGAAAAGCAAAGCAATCTTCAACCTTTCTCAAATTCTCATTAACGAACACAACGGAGAAGTGCCCGCTTCGTTCGAATCGTTAGAAGCATTGCCAGGAGTGGGACACAAGACCGCAAGCGTTGTTATGGCTCAAGCATTTGGCGTACCCGCCTTTCCAGTTGATACACACATACACAGACTTATGACACGTTGGAAATTAACGAATGGAAAGTCCGTTGAGCAAACCGAGCGTGACGCGAAGAAATTATTTCCTGAAGAAAGTTGGAACAAACTTCATCTTCAAATTATTTTTTACGGTAGGGAATATTCTCCAGCGCGAGGAAATCTTCAAAACGATTTCATAACACAGACATTAAATCCTAAATTATATCAATCATGGGATTAAGAAATCATTACAGGCAAGGAATGCCCTTTTTCGAGGTCATTGTTAAAGATGTCGCTTGTCTTATTCGAGAAGGAATTTACTTCATTCAAAATGGCGGAAAACTACCTGTTTGGGTAGCGGCTCCTACCTATCCAAGTAAGAAAACAACGCTTTCGAAAATTGCTAAAATGAATAAGGTTCGGCTAACCAATAAGTTCGTAGCCAATCCAGATGTTATTATTTATTTTGAAAACGCTACCTACGGCAGCGCCAGCGCATTGCGAAAAAAATATCCCAATGCAAGAATTATAAACGTGAACTGTCCAGACATTTCCAAAGAGCGCGTGCACGTGGTTCATTTGGAAGCACTCGGCTATTCCATGAATCTAAATCCAAAGACGTACATCGGAGTTGCTGTGGAAAAAAGCGACGAGAATGCCGTGCACGATGGTCAAGAAGTTGTTTGTCCAATGCCATTCCCGAAAACAGATGCGGTATATCAGAAGGTACTCGATAACACGAACGAAGCGGGTGAATATGTAGACATCCGTGTTCCTGTTATTGCTGGAAAAATACCATTGGTGTATTTGAAATTCAAAACAAAAAAATACCGGTTTACCAATAAAGCGCATCGCGCCACACTCCATACACCGGAAGAACTATTTTCTGCGGAAGAGATTGATCAAATAGAAAAATACGCTGCAGCAATGAAAGTAGATTTTTGTGAGTTCGATGTCCTTCGTCACAAAGGGAATCAGAAGATCTACATCATTGATGTAAACAAAACTCCATATGGCCCGCCTGATCCATTGAATAAAGAAGATAAGACCATTGCCAAAAAGAAATTATCAGATGCATTCATGCAAATGATTTAACTTATCTTTGAATCAACAAAAACTTATCTTATGAAACATTTATTTAGCACACTCCTGTTGTTGTTTGCCTTTATGTCTATTTCATTTGCTCAAACCGACAACAATAAAAAGGTTGTTCTACTCACTAATGGCAATGAGTATACGGGAACAATTATTTCCGACGATGGCCGAGAGATGCTTTTTGAAACTGAAACTGTGGGAAAGATTTACATTAAAAAGACAGATATTAAATCCATTACAAATTTCAAAGAAGATGACTTTGTAATACTCAATGATACAAAAGTAAAGAGCAATCCTTTTAGTACACGATACTCTTTCACAACAAACGCGCTTCCAATCAAGAAAAGAGAGAACTATTATATGATCAACCTTTGGGGGCCTGAATTTCATTTAGCTGTTGCAGACAATTTTAACGTGGGCATTATGACTTCCTGGATAGGCAGTCCATTTGCGCTAACCGCCAAATACAGCTTCCAAACAAAGAATCCCAAACTCAATTTTTCTATCGGAGAAATTGCTGGAAATGGAGGCTACATTGACCCACAATCTCTGATTTCGCTCTCTTTTGGAAATGTTACTTACGGCGACCGCGACAGAAACTTCACCTTGGGTGTTGGATACGGCGTGTTCGATTTCAACCAAGAAATTTATCGCCCTGGAACTTACTATCCAACAGCTGGAAATCCATACCCTTCGATTCAGTATACCAAGCGACCAGCAACAAAAGGGGTAATCGCATCTGTTGGCATGAATCTCAGATTAAGTGAGAAAACAAGTTTCATATTCGACTCCATGTTTGGATCAATGAACACTACTAACTCCGAAGGCAATTGGTTATATAATTCGGCTTCGCAAACTTCAACGGCCGTTGTAGTTGAAACAAAGCAATCGAATCCATTCTTTATATTTATGCCAGGACTTCGAATTAATCAAGGCGATGGGAGGGCATTTCAAGTGTGTGTTGCAGGCGCTAATTTGAGTGGTCAAACCATACCAATGCCTTACGTCACCTGGTTCAGAAAACTATAATTCTATAAGACTCGTTTCATTGGAAACAAACTGATTTGCGTGTTTTCGCACTTTGATGTAATTCGGTGTGAAACCCGCAATCATGTTTTCATCATCTACGCTTTCCCACAATACAGGCATGGTTTGACCTTTAAATGACCCATCGAACGCCACGCGCTTCTTAGCGCTTAGCAATCGTAGAATTTTATTTCGTTCATTACGAACTTCCATTGGGACAATATCCTCAATGCGCAAGGCGGTGGTATTTGCACGCTCGCTGTAGGTGAACACATGCAAATATGAAACATCCAAGTCCTTTAAAAATTCAACTGTTTCATTGAAGTGCTCATTGGTCTCTCCGGGAAAACCAACAATCACATCTACGCCAATGCATGCATGCGGCATAGCAGATTTAATTGATGCAATTCTTTCACGATATAAATCTGTTCTGTATCGTCGGCGCATGCCCTTCAATATTTCATCGCTTCCACTTTGCAAGGGAATATGAAAATGCGGCATGAAATGTTTTGAAGTGGATACGAATGAAATGATTTCATTCGTCAATAAATTCGGCTCAATACTGCTGATGCGATAGCGATCTATTCCTTCCAACTCATCGAGCTTCTGAATCAAATCCAACAACGTTTCGTTGTGAGCCGTTCCAAAATCACCAATGTTCACTCCCGTTAAAACAATTTCTTTCGCACCGCTTGCTATGGCCTTCTTCGCTTCTTCCAAGGTTGCTTCAACATTGGCACTGCGCGATCTCCCTCGCGCTAAAGGGATGGTGCAGAACGCGCAGAAATAATTACATCCGTCTTGAACCTTCAAGAAGGTTCGCGTTCTATCTCCCGATGAAAACGATGGAATGAATTCCTTTACATCTTTAATCTCACCTGCAAATATTTTCCCTTCCGATTCGTCGTAGGCTTTTATGCGATCTATCAAATTGAATTTCTCATTCGCACCCAACACCACATTCACGCCTTCAATCTTCGAAATCTCTTCAGGCTTCAATTGCGCGTAGCAACCGATCACAGCAATAAAGACATTCGGATTCGAACGCTTCGCTCTTCGAACGGTATACCGACATTTCTGATCGGCTTCGTCTGTAACGCTGCAGGTGTTGATGACCAAGACATCTGGACCTTCCTCCAACTCCACCCTACCGTAACCTTGCTCCTGAAAATCGCGCGCCAGTGTGCTCGATTCCGAGAAGTTCAGTTTACATCCGAGTGTATGAAATGAAAATGTCTTAAAGTCTCTCATGATTTCTTTTTCTTCGGAACCGCTCGCAGACGAAACTCCATTATTCCCAACAACACATCCACAGGATGATTAAACGAAATCTCATAGGTATAAACGCCGTGATCTTCGTATTGCTTATTCGAATCTAACTCGCGTTCAATATCTCCAATGTCCCCGCTAATGTCCCCTAAAAATCCATTTTGATTTTTGATCTCAATGGTCACATCGCGCGGAATAACAACACCCTGCTCTGAGATTTCTTTGATGTGCAATTGCAATTTATCGAAAGGAAAAAGTGTGGTGTAACGAACATCGAGATACAACTCGCAAGGCTCGGCGTTTTCGCGAATATCCAATTTCAACGAAACGGGCTCGCTCTTCTTCCATTGAAGGCTTTCATCGAATTCGAAATTGGATTCAGCAATGGGAGTTGGTTTACAACCCGCCATTCCAAATGCAACAAGTAAAACGAAGAAAAATGTCTTTTTGAACATGCCGCAAATTTACAAGAAGATTCGCAGTGTTATTCCTGAATAAAAATTTCTTCTCGCCATGGGGTTGAAGAACTTCCCACCAACACCGTTCAATTGATAGAAGGTGGTGTAATTGGTATTCAAGACATTGTTCACTCCAGCATTGATGTTAATTGAACCTAAAGAACGAACTCGAGTAACTAGATCATAATCTCCGGCAACTTCGTCACGTCGAATAAATGAATGTGTATAGGTGAATTCAGAATTCACAACATTCCTTGCGGCAGACCAATCGGTTTGTGCAGAATTCAAAGGGGCTTTATCTGTCCATTGATTGGTTGCACCTATTCCGAATCCCTTATCTATCTTGAAATTGATACCCCCGTTGCACTGCGCCATGGGCATACCCGGCATACGACCTGTTCCGCTTTCACCTTCCAATTGATAGTTTGTCCAAGAACCACAGGTCCAAGCATCTAAAGTGGACCTTTCAAAATTCCAAGTCCTTCGTGCCGTTACTTCCAAGCCTTGCTGAACCAACTTTCCTGCGTTGATGTAAGTTGCGTAATAGCCATTAAATAAGGCTGCCTTAGGAACAATCGCATCTATAATTTGCTGATCATACAAACTCATTTCAACGAACCACAATTTACCTGCTCCCTTCAATCCGAATTCCACGTTACGCGCAAACTCATTTTTCAACTGGGTATTTAAAAGTTGATTTGAATAATCGTATTGCTCGAACACCGTTGGCGCGCTGCTTCCGGTGCTGTAATTTCCGAACACATTCCAGTTTCCTGATTTTTCACTTTTCTTTAGGGAATAACTTACGCCAACATTCGGATAAAGCCTTGCTTGCGGATTCGCGTTGGTGTAAGCCTCTATCACCACCAATTGCTGGGCAGCATCTTTGGAAGTTCCCGTTATACGGGCTTGGGTATTATTCAATCCCACAGAAGCCGTTGCGAACAATCGTTTCGCTACTTCCGCTTCAACTTGATAGAAGTAATTCGAAGTGATGTAATCGACGTTGAAGTTGTATTTCGAAACACCGTTCGACTCCCCATTCAACAACCCGAATTCATTCAACTGGAAATTTTCGAATTGAACTTCTTCTCCAATTGAAGATTTCAATTTGATTGGAAAATTTCCGTTTTTATTTAGGTCGAAAGCTTTCGACAACACCGTGCGCTGACCTTTTCCAACTGCAGACTCGTCTTTATAACCGCTTGAAGCCGCCGATGTTCCGTAAGGATTTATTTTTTCGGTTTGAAAGAGATTCGCTGAAAGCTCAAGAAGAAAATTTTTCTTCGAAATAAACTCGCCAGCGTACCCGACCATATCTCTTGAACGATCTACGTGCGCGTTATTGGCCATACTGAAGGCATTGGCCTGGCGGGGATTCACGGCAATCTGAGCTGCTGAAATAGCACCAGGCAATTCCCAATAGCCTTTGTAGCGCATGGCCATGACATAGTGCTTCCAGCGTTTTGTGCTGGCGGAAAATTCGAGTAAGGTTTGTTCTTTCTTATTAGCCTCTTGATCGCGGTATCCGTTGGTTTCCTGATTCACTTGACTTACCATTAATCCGAATCCGTTCTTACTCACACCCGCTTGAAAAACAGATTTACTGTAGCCGAATTCGCCATGCTCGTATTGTGCCTTTGCATAGACCGAGCGATCCAATGAATAGGGAGTAAATAAAACAACTCCACCTGTTCCATTTCCCCAAACGCCGCTGCCCGGGCCTTTCAGAATATTCGCATTCGCCACATTCGAAGGATCTACAATCTCCAAAGGCGATTGTCCGTCTGCACTCGTCAATGCAATACCCTTCCAATACATCTTCACATTTCGAATAGTAGTTGGCGCTCTGAAAAAACTTCCGCGAATGTTCAATCGTGTGCTTCCTCCATAACCACGTGAATCGTATGATACGCCGCTTACAGAGTTGAATGCGTTTTGAAGTGACGAACCGTCGCCATAGTGCTGCGCAATTTTCGCTATACCCACACTTGCGGGAGTGCTCAAATTGCTTCGCTTGTTGCTGTAGCCAATGACGGTGAGAGCTTCCATCTGTTTTGAAACAGGGTACATGTCTAAACGAAAAACTTTGTTCTTCGTCGCCATTTCCTCTTCACCGAAATAAAATCCTCTATCAAAAAATCCATCCGCTTTAAAATCAACGGACTCACGGCTCCTGCAGTAGACAGCAACCCTTCCTAATTCATTGCACTGAAAACTTAAAGTCCTTCTCTTCCCATAGGCCTGAATGGGATATCCCGTGTAACTGTCATAAACCTCAATGGTTACCAAGACAGAATCTTCCAAACCTTTAATGATGGGATTGTTGTCTTGAGTAATTTGAGCAAACAGAACATTACTCCCTAAAAAAAAACAGCAAAGTGAAATCCACTTTGCTGTCTTCAACATAAAAATATTCTTCATTTATTATTGAACGATAAACGTCTTTGAAGTTGTTCCGATTGAAGATTCTGAAACCACGAAATAATTTCCTTTCGACCACTCAGAAACATTCAACTCGTTTTTCAACGTTGAAATTTTTCCTTCAGCCATTAAAGCACCTGAAAAAGAATACACTGAATAATTTCCGCCCAATTGATTCGAAGAGAATTCAACTGTTACTCTTTCTGAAGCTGGATTTGGATAAACATTTAAGTTTTGAGAAACACCTTCGTTTTGAATTCCTGCCCAAACTAAGTTTTGGAATTTCTTTATGGTGTTCGGACCAGCACCTGGATATTGCGCTCCGTTCAAAGCAACGTATACAGAACCGTCATGTGGATTCACACAAATGTCGCGAAGACGCTTGTTGAAGCTTTGGAAAAACGCATCTGCATTTGTGTTTGAACCACTCACATCTGCTGTTGTTAAAGATTGTCCGTCTGCACTCAAGTGCAATACAGTCATGCGCTCGTAAGAGCTATTCAATCCACCTAAAACCGCCATAAGTATACAGTTGTTCCATTCTGGAATTGAAGGGTGGTTGTAGTATTCAATTCCATTAACGGCGCGACAAGGAGACCATTCAATCAACGGCTCTTTTACATTGTTCGCTGTGCAGTAGTTAATTTCTGCGGTGGTGTTACATGCACCTTGAACAGTTGGCCAACCGTAGTTTCTTCCTGCCTCAATGATGTTGAACTCATCGCTATTGTTTTGTCCGTGCTCAGAAGCGTAGATAATTCCGTTAGGACCAACCGCCAAACCTTGACAGTTGCGGTGACCGTAGGAATAAACATATGTGCTTGGATCTGGATTGTCAGCAGGAATGCTACCATCCAAATTGATGCGAAGAATTTTACCATTCAGAGAAGTCAAATCTTGGGAGCTAACTCCGCCGTCTCCGGTGTCACCCGTAGACATGATTATTTTTTGATCTTGGCTAATTACCAAACGTGAACCGTTGTGAATTGAATTTCCGCCTATCGCGTCAATCAATTGAACTTCATTCACCAAAGCTGTTCCATCCCAATCGAACATAGACAAGCGTTCCTTCACGTTGTTCCCTTGCGTGTAATTGTACACCACATAAACTTTAGGTGTATTCAAAAAATCTGGATGCAAGGCCATACCTAACATTCCTGGCTCACTTCCACCGCTGTATGGAATCAAAGAAGTTTTATCTAGGATTGAAGTATATGTTCCTGTTGAAGGATCAATGCGCAATACCTTTCCTACGCGGGTGGTACACCAGATGAAATCATCGGGGCCCCAAACCATTTCCCAAGGAAGGCTTAAACCCGTAACGAGGTCACTTTCTGTAAGGGTGGTGTTTCCAACTTGCCATGTTTGTGCATTCATTTGAATGGCACAAATAAGAGAGAAGAACAATGCTATTTTTTTCATAGCCACGAATATAATAACTACAACGTTAAAAGTCCGCGTTTTTGCGTTAATGTTTTCTGACGGAATCCCCTT
>CANIBZ010000008.1 GCA_947466425.1 Flavobacteriales bacterium | reverse complement strand
TTGGTCCAGTGGTTTTCAATGATGTCTGCTTGATCCCATTTTGCACCACCGCCTTCAACAACACAAACAACAATTTCATCTCCGAATGCTGTTAAACCACCTGTAGTAATGTCCCAAGCTTCTGGAGTATCAATATCGTTGTCTGACGCGTCGTCGTGAAACCATTGCTGGCCGTATGAAGGGTCATTGGGAACAATGCGTTCAGCAAGTTTGTGATTGGCTTGTGCCAATTGAATGCTTGAGCAGGTGGGTGCATAGCGAATGATTTCATTCAACGAAACCAAGTCTTCGTTGAAAGTAAACAACCATGCGCGCATGATGTCGCTGACTTCGTAGCTCACTTTAATTTCAGGAAGTATTCCGAAATGTTGAGTTAACTCTTGTTCTGCTTGGGCAGGAGAAAATCCTTTTTTAAGTTGAAGGATAAACTCATTGTTCATTCTCGCAGCTTGTCCGAATGAAACAAATGAAAAAGCAATTACGCTTAAAAGGGTTAAAATTGATTTTTGGAAATAACTTTTGTGCATCATAACAATTTCGATATTGTGTAAATATCGGAATGAATGCACCTTACATGTTCACAGAAATGACATTTTTCCGCACGAAGTTTACGCCTCGTTTACAATTATACGCTTCACGCGTTGGGGAATACTCGTGAGCACCTCGTAGGCAATGGTATCGCAGTCGTTTGCGAAAGCCGTGATGGGGTGTTCTTCATTGAAGATAATAACCTCGTCGCCTTCCTTTGCTTCAAGACTCGAAATGTCTACCATGGTCATGTCCATACACACACGTCCCACGACAGGACAGGCTTTCCCGTTGATGAAGACTTTACCTTTTCCATTGGAAAGTGATCGGCGGAAGCCGTCTGCGTAGCCAATCGGAAGAACGGCTATTTTCATTTCTTGGTTGGAAGTGAATGTTCTTCCGTAACCTATGGTTTCATTCGGAAGCACAGACTTAATTTGAACTATGCTGGTTTTTAGGCTTCCGACGTTGCGTAACATTTTTTGTTCTTTTTCGAAGGCAGATACTCCGTAGAGACCAATGCCTAATCGAACCATATCGAACTGGGCATTTTTCCATCGTTGAATTCCTCCAGTGTTCGCGGCGTGAAGAGTAGGAGTATAGCCCAGCGCTACTGAAATTTTCTTAGAACGATTTTCAAAATCATTGATTTGATTTCGTGTGAAGGCATCGTGCGTTTCATCTTCAGATGCAGCGAAGTGCGTGAAAATGCTGGCTATTTCAATGTTGGAATTTTCTTTCAGTAATTCTATCAATGCAGCTGTTTCATCACTTTTGAATCCAAGTCGGTTCATCCCCGAATCCAGTTTCAAATGCGCCTTAAACTTTTTTTCTGAATTGAAATCGTTTGCGGCTTTCGCGAATGCTCTGTATGATCGAATGGAAAATAATTCAGGCTCTAACCTGTGTTTGAAGAGCGGAGCAAAGTCTGTCACGTTCGGTTCAAGAACTAAAATGGGAAGGGAAATTCCAGCTTCGCGAAGTTGAACACCTTCGTCTGTGTAGGCCACGGCCAAGGCGTCAATACCGCAATTGGCAAGGCACATAGCCACCTCAACGGCGCCAATTCCATAGCCGTTCGCCTTCACCATTCCCATGAGTTTGACGTTGGGATTCAGTAAGGATCGAAAGTAGTAATAGTTGTTTGCAAGGGCGTTCATGTTCACTTCGAAAATGGTTTCTTGGTGTTGCTCTTGCATTGCGCTCACTATTTTTTCGAAATGAAATTTGCGAGCGCCTTTGATGAGCAAGGCATTCGTATCAATTTTATTTGAAAGAAGAAATTCAACAAGTTCTTCGGTGCTTTGAAAGCACGAGAAATTTTGTGGTAATTTATTTTTATGTTGAAGGAAAATTTCACCAACAGCATATATGTTGCCGATATGAAATTCATTCATAAGCTCGCAAACGCGCGCAATCCAGACGTCATCCTTCATTCCACTTTGTAGAATGTCAGAAATGACAACACCACGTTTTTCTGCTTGAATGTTCAAGTTGAAATGCTGAAGCGCAAGTTTCAATGAGGTCAAATCGTTGCTGTAACTGTCGTTCAACAATTGCATTCCACCAATTCCTTTTAACTGCTGCATGCGCATTTCAACAGCCAATAACTGTGGTGCTTTCTCTGATAATTGAGTCAATGAAAGTCCGTGATGCAGAGCTGCTGCTGCCGCAAGCGCAAAGTTGTCAATGGAAATTGTATCAATAAACGGAATTTCAGCCGAAGACATTTCCCCTTTCCAACAAAATGAAACAATGGAATGCGATGAAGAAGATTTTATTTCTCGAATGGAAAAATCGTCTTGTATTTGATTTCCAACTCGAATGATATTCCCACTAAAATTTAATTTAAGGTTAGAAGGAATTACGAGTGTATCACAGGAAGAAAATAGCTTCATTTTTTCGTGAAGTAATTCTGTTTGTGATGAGAAATTTTCAGCGTGAGCGCTTCCTAAAAATGTGAAAACACCTGTTGTAGGCTGAATGATGCGTAGAAGTGCGCTCATTTCTCCCGGAAGAGAAATTCCCGCTTCAAATATTCCCAAATTGTGCATGGGTTCAAGTTGAAGAACGGCAAGCGAAACGCCAATTTGTGAATTGAAACTTTTTGGACTTCGTGCAATGCAGAAATCATCGGCAAGCAATTGATTGATCCATTCCTTCACAATGGTTTTCCCATTGCTTCCTGTAATTCCGATTACAGGAAGGTCGAATTGCTTCCGGTGATGTGCAGCAATTTTTTGAAAAGCTTCGGTTGTATTTTCAACATGAATGACCAGGCATTCGCTGGGAAGATTAACTTCTTCCGACACAATGAATGTGCGAATTCCTTTTTGAAAAGCACTTTCAACAAACGAATGTCCGTTGAAGTGTTCCCCTATTAATGGAATGAATAGCGTGTGCGCTGCATCTATAGTGTGGCGCGTGTCGGTACAAATGGAATGAATAAAGTTCTTACTGTTCCCCTCTGAGATTTCACCACCAACAATGTGGGACAGTTCAGAAATAGAAAGATTCAATTTCATGCAGAAGGATCAACTTCAGTGACGGCTTCTTCAATGAGTATTTCTTCCTCTTCATCCTTGAAGAAACGTCTTTGAAAGAGTAAGATGAGAATAATTCCAACCGAGATAGAAGCATCTGCAATGTTGAAAATAGGAGGGAAGATTTCTGCTTTTTCTCCTGCGTGAATAGGTGACCACGTTGGAAAATCGAATTCTTTGGTAATGTGCACCATGTCAACAACATTACCCATGAGAAAAGGAGCATAACCTGATGAAGAAAATGCTGCAGTGTCTGAATAAGCTGTGTAATCTTGGAAGTGCGGATCGAAGGTTGAGCCTTTGTCGAAACATAGTCCGTATGCCGCACTGTCGATAATGTTTCCCAATGCACCCGCTACAATAAGAGCTAAGCAGAAAAGATATCCTTGATGGGTTTTCTTTTTAGTAAGCTTATAGATGTAAATGATAATGGCAGTAACGACAATGATTCGAAAAATGCTAAGTGCTAATTTTCCGGAAGTTCCAGGGAACATCCAACCGAAGGCCATGCCCGGATTTTCAACGAATTGTAAATCAAGCCAACCTGAAATAAGCTCCACATTCTCTCCGTAGAGAAAATTGAGTTTTATCCAGATTTTTAATATTTGATCAAGCGCAACAACGCTGAAAATAGTCAGTAGTACTTTTCTCACTTCAGGAGATCTTACTGCATGTTCTTCGCTTCAATGCTAAGGGTAGCATGAGGCACTAAACGCAGGCGTTCTTTAGGAATAAGCTGTCCCGTAACACGACAAACACCGTAGGTTTTGTTCATGATACGAAGAAGGGCATTCTCTAGGTTTTTGATGAACTTTTCTTGACGTGAAGCCAATTGAGCAACCTCTTCGCGGCTGTTCGTGTCGCTTCCGTCTTCCATCATTTTAAATGTTGGCGAAGTATCGTCTGTGCTGTTGTCTCCTTCTCTTGAAAGAGATTCTTTCAACTCTTCGAAATCTGAACGTGATTGTTCTAATTTTTCTTTGATTAAAATTTGGAATTCTTTCAAATCGCTGTCTGAATAGCGTAATCCTTTAACTGGTTCTGCTGGCATCTTCACTGGTTCTTTTTTAATCTCTGGAGCAGGCTTGTAAACGGGTGCAGTTGTCTTTGCCTCGGGTTTCTTCGCTGCCGCTGGTTTAGCGGTAACTGCTGGAGTTGGTTTAACTTTTTTTACTTCTACTTTTTTCAATGGCGCAACTACTTTTTTGGCAGGAGCTACCTTCTTCACCGGCGCAACAACTTTTTTAGCAGGCGCTGCTTTCTTCACTGGTGCAACTACTTTTTTCGCAGGAGCAGCTTTCTTTACTGGTGCAACTACTTTCTTCGCAGGGGCAGCTTTCTTTACTGGTGCAACTACTTTCTTCGCAGGGGCAGCTTTCTTCACTGGCGCAACTACTTTCTTGGCAGGAGCAGCTTTCTTCACTGGTGCAACTACTTTCTTTGCAGGAACGGCCTTCTTCACAGGCGCAACTACTTTCTTCGCAGGAGCTTTCTTTGCAGGCACTGCCTTTTTTGCAACGACTTTTTTCGCAGGTGCTACTTTCTTAGCAGGAGTGGCTTTTTTAGCAACTATCTTTTTCGCTGGAGCAGCCTTCTTTGCAGGGGCAGATTTTTTCGCAACAACTTTTTTGGCAGGGGTAGATTTTTTTGCCATGGGTCTTAAAGGTTTTTGGTTAATAGTAAACGTACCACTTCTTCACCTTCCCATTCAACCGCGACACCCACATCCATTTCTGGAACAAACTCAAGCGAAGAAGCAAGTACTTGACTGCTAATATATTCAGAATTGTTTTTCAAAACATCATTCAGGTAGTTTTCTCCTGAAACTTTAACAATTATTTTATCTGTAACCTCGAAATTGGTTTCTTTTCTGAGGTTCTGTATGCGATTTACTAACTCACGAGCGTAGCCCTCCTCCTTCAATTCAGGGGTAATGGTAACGTCTAAGGCAACAGTAAGATTGCCTTGGTTCGCTACTTTCCATCCGGGAATGTCCACAGGAATAATTTCCACGTCTTCGGTTTGAAGCAGAATTGATTCTTTTGACCAGAGGTATTCTCCTGTTTTCTCAATCGAAGAAATAATTTCTTGAGCGTTTTCTTGGGCGAACTGTTGAATTTCCTTCATGAATTTCCCGCACTTCTTTCCGAGTGTTTTGAAATTCAATTTAAGATCCTTCACAATTTTGGTGGTTTGCTCATCAACACACTTAACTGCTTTCACATTTACCTCGCTGCAAATAAGATCTGCAACACTTTCAATTCGAGACTGTGTTGTTTCATCAAGAACAGGAATACGTATTTCAGCGAGGGTCTGACGAACCTTGATGTTTTCTTTTTTGCGAATGGAAAGCGCCATGCTTGAAATGCGTTGTGCAAGATCCATGCGGGCTTCAAGATTTTCATCTCTGAAACTTCCGTTTTCTAATCGAGACAAATGCACCGACTCGTTGCTGTTGTTCAAGCTTTGGAACAACCAATCTGAATAGAACGGAGCAAACGGACTCATGAGCTGAGCCACTTGCTTCAGGCAAGCGTGAAGGGTAGCATAAGCTGCACGTTTATCGTCTGTCATTTCACCGTGCCAGAATCTCTTGCGCGCTAAACGAACATACCAGTTGGAAAGATGATCGTTCACAAACGATTCGATAGCGCGCGCTGCCGGAGTTGGGTCGAACGCATCGAGATTTTTTTGAACCTCGAGGGTAAGGGCATTCAGTTTACTTAAAATCCATTTGTCTAATTCTGAGCGATCTTCAATGGCAGGATCATTCGAAGAAGCTTCGTATCCATCTATGTTGGCGTACAACGCGAAGAAAGAATACGTATTCGAAAGCGTTCCGAAGAAGGTGCGCTGAACCTCAGCAATCCCTTCCGTATCGAATTTCAAATTATCCCACGGATCGGAATTGGTGATCATATACCAACGCGTTGCATCGGGGCCGTATTTACCAAGGGTTTCAAACGGATCAACCGCATTGCCCAATCGCTTTGACATCTTGTTTCCGTTCTTGTCTAAAACAAGTCCGTTTGAAATAACGTTTTTATAAGCAACAGAATCGAAGCACAACGTTGCAATCGCATGCAAGGTGTAAAACCATCCTCTTGTCTGATCCACTCCTTCTGCAATAAAGTCGGCAGGGAAGGAAAGGTTGTTGTCTATTTTTTCTTTGTTCTCGAAAGGGTAGTGCCATTGCGCGTATGGCATAGCTCCACTGTCGAACCACACGTCTATCAAGTCCGCTTCGCGGTGCATTGGTTTCCCGCTAGGACTTACCAAGACTATTTTATCTACGTATGGTTTGTGTAAATCGAACAAGTTATAATTCTCAACCGAATGGTCGTTCGGTTGGAAATTTTCAAGTTGATTTGTTTCTGAAATTCCGGCCGCAACACTTTTCTTTATTTCAGCTTGGAGTTCTTCAACAGAGCCAATGCAGATCGACTCTGTTCCATCTTCGGTGCGCCAAATTGGAAGTGGAATTCCCCAAAAGCGACTGCGCGAAAGGTTCCAATCGTTTGCATTTTCCAACCAATTGCCAAATCTTCCAGTGCCCGTAGATTCTGGTTTCCATTGAATGGTTTTGTTTAATTCCACCAAACGATTTCTTTTTTCTGGAACTTTAATGAACCAAGAATCCAATGGGTAATAGAGAATAGGCTTATCTGTTCTCCAGCAATGCGGATAGTTGTGCGCGTATTTTTCCTTCTTGAATAATTTCCCTTCGGTTTGAAGTTTCAACACAATACGTTCGTCAACACTCAAATACTGAAGCTTGTCGGTGTCTTTAATGATTCCTCCAAGACTTGCTTTTTGTTTCGCTAACTCAACAGCTTTCTCTTCGTCTGAGTAATAGGCTTCTTTCACGAATTCTTCCCCGAATAAAAATTTACCGTCTTGTATTTCTGGAAGAAAACGTCCTCTACGATCGACAAGTGTTAGATTGCCCATGCCGTTTTGTTTCGCTATGCGGAAGTCATCTGCTCCGAAACTAGGCGCAATGTGAACAATACCCGTTCCATCTTCCGTAGTTACAAAGTCACCTCCAATAATCTTGAAAGCATCGCCATCGCTCGGTTGTACGAAAGGAAGCAATTGCTCGTATCGAAGATTCAAAAGTTCTTTTCCTGAAATTTCTGAAATTGTTTTATTCGGAATTTTCTTGTCGCCTGCGTTGAACTCTTCAAAGTTTTCTCCGTTCGCTTCGGGAAAATATTTTTCACGAAGGGCAGAGGCCACAACGAAATAAGCACGTTCATTTCCAAACGGAGTGAGCGATTCAACAATAGAATAACTAATTTTTTCGCCAACTGCCAACGCCACGTTAGATGGCAACGTCCAAGGTGTGGTCGTCCACGCTAAAACATAAACCGGAATATCTGCATTCACTTTAAGCGTTGCGTTTGCATCAATCAATTTGAATTGCGCAACAGCTGAAGTGTCTTTTACTTCTTTGTAGCAACCGGGCTGATTCAATTCGTGAGAACTCAAACCTGTTCCTGCTGCAGGCGAATACGGTTGAATGGTGTAGCCCTTGTACAAGAGATTCTTCTTGTGCAATTGCTGAATTAACCACCAAACGGTTTCAATGTATTTGTTGTCGTAGGTTACATACGGATCGTTCATGTCGACCCAATAGCCCATGTCTTTGGTTAACTTTTCCCAGAGGTCGGTGTACTTCATCACTTCCTTGCGGCAAGCGTTGTTGTACTCTTCCACCGAAATGGTTTTACCTATGTCTTCTTTCGTAATGCCTAATGTTTTTTCTACGCTTAATTCAATGGGAAGTCCGTGCGTGTCCCAGCCCGCTTTACGGTGAACTTGTTTTCCAAGAAGTGTTTGGTAACGACAGAAGATATCTTTAATGGAACGTGCCATAACGTGGTGAATGCCTGGCATTCCGTTCGCAGAAGGTGGACCTTCGAAAAACACGAACGGCTGTCCGCCTTCGCGTTCAGTGATACTGCGCTGGAAAATGTTTTCCGCTTGCCAGTATGCTTGTATGTCGTTCGCTATTTGTGGAAGCGATATTCCTTTGATTTCCCTGTATTTGCCCATGGAAGGTTTGAAAATAGAGTGCAAAGATAAAAACAAAAGCGGAGGGTTGACCTCCGCTTTTCAAGTGCGCATGGAGGGACTCGAACCCCCACGCCTCACGGCACTAGATCCTAAGTCTAGCGCGGCTACCAATTACGCCACATGCGCATGTTGCGGTGCAAATATACAATGCTTCTTGGAATATGAAAGTTTTTCTCTTCTGGATTAACTTAAATAGATGAAATATTTCCCTTTTTTACTCTGCTTCACGCTGCAATTCGTAGGTGTGAATTTTGCTCAAAATGTCTGTGGTGCCCGAATGGCCGCACTTAGCGGAAGTGCCATTACACAACCCGATGCTTTTGCCGGATTCAATAACTTGTCGGCTTCTGCTCAATTCAAGGGGAGTTCTTACGCGTTTTATGGACAAATGCCCTACGGAATTTCGGAAATTAATGACGCTGGAGCGTCTATTTTGCAACATTTCGGAACAGGAGTTATGGGGGTAGTATTCCAATCGTATGGGAATACCGAATTTAATCGTCAACGCATGAACCTCGGTTATGCGCTACCCCTTTCGAATAAATTCAAGGCGTCGGTTAGCCTCGGATATTCTTCCACCCGAATTAGTAACGGTTACGGGAAGGCCCATACCCTTTGGGCGAACATAGGTGCAACGTATGACGTTCGCAAAGATTGGAGTTGGGCCGCGGTGCTTGACCTTCCAGCAAGCGCCTTGAAGAATAGCGAAGAACTGCCCGCAACCCTTCGTCTTGGAACAACCTATTCCTTCGGTGAGCAGGTAGCCCTTTCGGCGCAAGTCATTTCAACAACTAATGCTCAAGCGCCGGTGAGTTACAGTTTCGGGTTGGAATATTTTCCTGTTGAAGTGTTTTCTCTTCGATTTGGAATGAACACGTTCTGGCAAACATATTCCATGGGGCTCGGAACGAAGTTTCGCAATTGCTCTTTCGATGCGGCTGCAGTTGTTAATCCGCAACTCGGTGTAACGCCTCAAATTTCTTTGACCTATGAAATGGAAAAGTAAATTGCTTCTTTTTTTTCTTTTCGGTTGGAAGGGAATTTCGCTCTTCGCGCAGGAAGAGAGCAACGCGTTGGTTGAACAGCGTATTGAAACTATTTCAAGTTTTTTGGAAGAAGGAAGTGAAGTGGATTACTCTTCACTCACCGAAGACTTGACCTACTTCGCTCGTCATCCGATTAATTTGAACACAGCCGACGCGCTTTCCTTGCAATCGCTGTTCGTGCTTAGCGATACCCAGATAAATGCACTCTTCAAACACATAAATTCCTTTGGAAAATTGAAAAGCATTTTTGAATTGCAGAGTGTGGTTGGAATGAATCTGCCCACCATTCGTTGGATACAGCCGTTTGTATATGTGCATGAAGATGATGGATTTTCTGATTTTTCATTTCGAAGATTACGTGAGGAAGGAACGCACGACATTATGCTTCGTTCGAAACGAACCCTGCAAGAGCAAGCGGGATTTATCCCAGATCCAACAACTGGAAAAAGTAATTTTTTGGGAAGTGAATACGGAACATACATGCGTTATCGTTTTCAATACCGAAGAAATATTTTGGTTGGAATGACATTCGAAAATGACATTGGTGAACCGCTAAGAAATGGACCTGATTTTAAAAGTGCATCGTTGTTTATTCGTGAAGCGAAAGCGTTGAAGCAATTGGTTATTGGCGATTACCAGGTTCAGTTTGGACAAGGCCTTACCTGTTGGAACAGCATGGCATTTGGAAAGTCTTCGTTCAGTGTGCAGGTGAAGCGAAATGCACAAGGATTGAAGCCTTATTCTTCGGTGAACGAAAGTTCGTTTTTTCGAGGAGTGGGCGTTACAATTGGAAATAAATTCTTAAGTGCAACTGTTTTCGCTTCGCGAAGAAAGTTAGATGCCACATTCAATGCAGATACTGTTCTTACTGACGATGGCATGGCCGTAAGCTCAATTCTTTTGGGAGGTTTGCACCGAACGGAAAGTGAAATCGCTAAGAAGAATATGTTGACTGAAATTGTTTCAGGCGAAAATATTCAAGTTCAAAAAGGAATGTGGAAACTCGGAACTGTCGCGGTACAGCGAAGTTGGAGCGATTCTATAGCAGTACGAACAGATTGGTATGCGAACGGGAAATTCACCGGAAAATCACAGAACGCTGTTGGAATCTATGCGGAAGGTGTGTGGCAAAATGTTTCGCTGTTTGGAGAAGTTTCTCGCAGCTCGAACAATTCATGGGCATACGTCTCAGGTCTAACGGCAGCGTTGCATTCGCGCGTTTCCGCAACGGTTCTATTACGGAATTTCAATCAAGATTTTCAATCGGTTTACTCGAATGTAATTGCGGAAGGAAACAGTGTTTTTCCTTCGAATGAGAGAGGAGTGTATGCAAGTGTTCAAGCGCAATTGTCGAAGAAAATAAGTGTGAATGCATACACAGATGGTGTTCAATTTCCATGGTTGCGTTATCAAGTCACAGGGCCTTCGAGCTTTAGTGATAATCTTATTCAATTCAATTACAAACCCGACAAGAAGCACGAGTTCTATGCGCGCATGCGCATTCGAAGAACCTCGATTGATAGAACTGTTTTAAATAGAATCGATTTTCCAGTTGATAAGCTTTCGCAGCAAATTCGATTGAATTTTATTTTCAGTCCAACAGAAAGTTTGAAGTTACACAGTCGATTGGAATTTGTCAAAACCAACGAGGAAGGACTTCCAAATGAATCTGGATATCTGGTTTTTCAAGATGTGATTTGGAAGAAGATGAATGTTCCAATTAGCGTAACGATTCGTTACGCATTGTTTCAATCAGATACATGGAATGCACGATTGTATGCTTATGAGAACGACGTGCTCTACAGCTACAGCATTCCTGCATACTACGGAAAGGGAGCAAGAATCTACGGCATCTTCAAATTCGATGTTCGAAGAAACATAGATGTGTGGTTTAGAATAGCAAAATGGACTTACACCGATCGAGATTTTATCTCTTCGGGAAATTCAATGATTAGCGGATTTCGAAAAACAGATTGCACACTGCAAATGCGTATGCAGTTTTAAATTCGTTTTAGAATTTCGTTTTCAATCTCTTCGCTGTCCCAAACGGCTTCAATGTCTGGTCTGTTCATGACTTCCTTCATGATTTCATTCTGACGAATTCCACTGCTCAGTGCTTCGTGATAAGGAATGTGACTGAAGGTAACTTGTGAATAAAGTGGGATCCATTTTTCGGGATACTTCGTTGCAAAGCGACCTTCAATTTTCTTCTGAAGAAGGAAATCTTTATCGGCGGTCAAATCGCGCATCTCAATGTAATTGCGAAGAGCGAGTTCTAAAATAGCGTCACCGTTTGGCTTGCGTATTTTTCCGTATTCTTTCAAAAGTTCTGGATGGTCTTCACCCATTTCAGACATAAGTCTGTTCAGCTCGCTGCAGTCCTCAAACCCGCTGTTCATGCCTTGTCCGTAGAAGGGAACAATGGCATGTGCCGAATCACCCATGAGCGCCACTTGGTTTTTGTAGTTCCAAGGATTGCATTTGGTCATGACTAAACTTGCGGTAGGATTCGTATTGAAATCGAGCAACAATTCCGGCATCATGGCTTTCGCATCTGGGAAATATTTCTCGAAGAAATCAAGAACGTCTTGTTCTGTTTTCAATTTCTCGAAAGAGACTTCGCCTTCAAAAGGAAAGAAGAGTGTGCAGGTGAAACTTCCGTCAATATTTGGAAGTGCAATCATCATGAATTCACCGCGTGGCCAAATGTGTAAACAATCGTGACGCATTTTGTGCGTACCGTCTTCGTTTGCTGGAATCTCTAATTCCTTGTAGCCGTGGTCTAAATAGGATTGCGAATATTCGTTGCGGTCGAGCTTCGTCATTCGCGCACGAACTGCACTGAACGCTCCGTCAGTTCCGAAGATCTGATCGAATTGTTGACGAACGTGTTCGCCATTTTTCCCTTCGAAAACAATGGTGTTCGTATCGAGTTCAACGTCTACACATTTGTGTTCGAAGTTCAGCGAAACGTTTTCGAATTCAGCTGCGCAACGCACCAATGTTTGATTCAGAATTCCTCTAGAAACACTGTATATGGCTTGCCCTTCTTTACCGTAAGGTTGGTAGGTGAGTTCTCCTGTCACTGCGTGCATAAGTCTACCGCTCATAGGAAGGGCGACTTCTTCAATTTCTTTGCGAATGCCAGCGCCTTCAAGCCCTTTCCAACCGCGATCGCTTAAGGCGAGGTTAATGCTTTTTCCTTGAACAACTTTCACGTTGCGAATGTCTGAGCGACGATCGAAAACCGACACCGCGTATCCTCGTTTCGCGAGGTATACCGCCCATAAACTTCCAACTAATCCAGCCCCAACAACGGCAACGTTTTTCTTGTTCATCTTAGATAGCATTTAATGCATTTGTTAAATCTTCAATCAAGTCTTCTGCGTCTTCAATTCCAACACTCAACCTCAACAGCGAATCGGTGATTCCGCTTTTTTCTCTTTCTGCTTTTGGTATAGATGCGTGAGTCATGGAGGCTGGATGACCAAGCAATGATTCAACTCCACCGAGTGATTCAGCTAAAGAGAAAACGTGTACGTTTTGAGCTAGAGTAGATGCGTCCTCGAAACGATCTCCTTTCAAGCTGAACGAAATCATTCCACCGAAATCGCGCATTTGTTTTTTAGCAACTTCATGATTCGGATGGGAAGGGAAACCAGGCCAGTAAACCTTTTCAACCTTTGGATGGTTAGCCAAGAAGTTCGCTACTACAACACCGTTCGAACAATGTCTTTCCATGCGAACATGCAATGTTTTCAATCCGCGGAGTACCAAGAAACTGTCTTGTGGACCCGGCGTTGCGCCGCATGAATTCGCAATGAATGCCAATTGCTCGTATAAGTTGTCGTCGTTGGTGCACAAGGCGCCCATCACAACATCGCTGTGTCCGTTCAAATATTTTGTAGCGCTATGCATAACAATATCCGCGTTCATGTCTAACGGATTTTGAAGGTATGGCGAAGCAAAAGTGTTGTCAATGACAGAAATCAAATGGTGCTTTTTTGCGAGCGCCACGCATCTTTCAATGTCTATGATTTTCATCATGGGGTTGGTTGGAGTTTCCACCCAAAGCATTTTCGTTTTTTCGTTCACTGTTTTTTCAAGCAAATCGAAATCATGCATGTCTACAAAGTGAAAAACAATTCCGTATTTTGCAAAAACCTTAGTGAACATGCGGTAGCTTCCGCCGTATAAGTCATCTGTAGCAATGACTTCATCGCCAGGAACAAGAAGTTTAATAATAGCATCAGCTGCTCCCATTCCGCTTGAAAAACACAAGCCGTGTTTTGCATTTTCCAATTCAGCTAAACAACGTTCCAGCGCAACACGCGTGGGGTTTTTACCGCGCGCATAGGCATACCCTTTGTGAACTCCTGGAGATTCCTGAACGTAAGTTGAAGTCTGATAAATAGGAGTCATGATGGCTCCTGTGGTTGGATCGGGCTCTTGTCCCGCGTGAATGGCTTTGGTTCCGAAACGCATGGTAAAATTTTTTCGCAATTTACACCTAAGCGCTCACAAACAAGCAGAACTATTTACACGTTCTTTTCAATATACTTGATGATTTGTCCAGCAATGTCCACGCCTGTTGCCATTTCAATTCCCTCTAAGCCCGGAGAAGAGTTTACTTCAATAATTAGTGGACCTCTTTCGCTGCGAAGCATGTCTACTCCTGCGATTCCTAATTTCATAGCATTTGCTGCTTTAATGGCTGCAATTTCCTCTTCAAGGGTAAGCTCAATCACTTTTGCTGTTCCGCCTCTATGCAAATTGCTGCGGAACTCTCCTTCCTTTGCTGTACGCACCATTGCGCCTACAACATGCCCGTCTACGACAAATGCACGAATGTCTTCTCCGCGCGATTCTTTAATGAACTCTTGAACAATGACGCGGGCTTTCAAACCGTTGAACGCTTCAATTACGGAAACAGCGGCTTTTTTATTTTCGGCAAGTACAACTCCCAAACCTTGGGTGCCCTCTAAAAGTTTTATAATAACGGGTGCACCTCCAACTTCTCTCAAGGTGCGTTCAACGTCTTTTGAATAGTTGGTGAACACGGTTTTCGGAAGACCTAATCCAGCACGAGATAATATCTGTAAGCTGCGCAGTTTATCGCGTGAACGAACCAATGCTTGAGATTCCACTGCAGTGAAAACATTCATCATTTCAAACTGACGAACCACAGCAGTTCCATAAAAAGTAACGGAAGCTCCAATACGCGGAATAACAGCGTTTACGCCTGTTATCTCTTCACCGCGATAAAGCACTTTTGGTTTTTTCTTTTCAATAACTAAGTCGCATTTCGAGTGATCGATAACGCGAATTTCGTGGCCTCTTTTCTGAGCGGCCTCAACCAAACGTTTGGTGCTATAAAGCTTCACGTTTCGAGAAAGTACTACTAAGTTCATGATGGAATTGTGTAGGGCAAATTAACAACTAATCTTTATTGGAATTGTTAAGTGTATGTAATTTATTCTGAGGGAAAGATGCGATGCAAGATTCTTCGAAAAATGTTTCACAAGATGCTTCGCAAGATGCCACGCAAAAGGGATTAGGCGAAGAGGGTTTTATTTTGTGCTAGGGTTTCGGGAGAATTTACATGATGCTTGGCGTACTTCGTGGCGCCTATAGACCATCGTTGATATTCGTCAGGATTTAAATTCAAGAAGAAATTGAGTCCTTCAATAAGTTTTATTGGATTGAGAGAAGACGCTTTTCCTGCATTGGCTTCTTCTAGATTTTTCCATGGGGTATGATCCGAAATAACAACAGGAATGCCATAGGAAAGAGCTTCTGCAATGGCATGCCCGTAATTTTCACCACGAGTTGGTAAGAAAAATAGATG
The DNA here is from genome assembly GCA_947466425.1 of Flavobacteriales bacterium. Taxonomy (GTDB): domain Bacteria; phylum Bacteroidota; class Bacteroidia; order Flavobacteriales_D; family Sanyastnellaceae; genus CAIZGX01. The sequence continues at coordinate 57,236 of CANIBZ010000008.1, read as the reverse complement.
GGCATTTTCATAAAACTCGGTCAGTTCTTCTTGATTTTTATGTCCATGAAGCGTAATCTGAATCAGAGCATTCTCATTTGCCATTGAACGAATGGACTTTACGAGTTCTGAATTTTCTTCCAAGCCAACAATTTCCCAATGAACTGAAGTCTGCGGCTTCCAATTCGAGAATGTCTCTATTGCTTCGTAATAACCCTTTTCAGGACTTATTCTTCCAACGGTTAGGATTCGAAAGGGGGAAGTCAATTCCTTTTTTCTTTCTGAAATTGAAGCGTTGGAAATATTTGGCGCAATGCGAATGACGGCTGTTGGAAATCGTTGAAGGATCTCATTTTTCTCCACCTCGCTTGTTGCGTGCCAGGTAATGTTCGCATACAGTTGGTTGAATTTAGCCAATAACAGGAACATTTTTTTCTTGAATCCTTTTTGATTGAAAGCCGCCGGCTTCAGCATTCCGCGGGGGGCAAGCACAACCTTTGAAGATAAATTTATTTTACGAAAGACCTTCAAAGGAAGCAACGTAAATTTCGGTGACCACATGGAATTCAGGTAAACGCGGTCTGGATTTATTTCAGAATAAATTTTTAAAATGAAATCTTCAGTCAGTGAATTTTCATTCAAATAATACACCTGAATGTTTTCTTGAAAGCTTTCTTGCCAGGCATTGGAGCGAACGTTGGAGTATGGAATGAAGCTGTTTAAATCGGTATTTCTTGTAATAACAAAAAAGGAATCTGAACTGAACTTCATGAATGAAATCAACGATTGAATAGGACCACCAGCTTGTGATCCGGGGAAAAACCAATCGGTGAAAACCATTATTTTCATGCTTCGAATTTTATCTGGTTGTTTTTCATCCAATGTCCTAAAACCGATAAATGCCAAAAGGAAATGAAAGACTTTTCTTCGTTTCCTAGTAAGAATTTATTCCATGCGTTTTTCAATACTTTTTCATTGACCACTTCTTGGTCGAATAAAACCTGAAAACCTTGTTCAGTAAAGTCTCTGAGTTCCTTCTTCATCCAAAGGCTCCAAGGCAGTGTGAATCCCATTTTCTTTCTGTTTACCACTTCGTGGGGAAGAATATCAGAGAAAGTTTCAGTAAGAAATTTTTTGGGCGAAGTAGGATTCTTCAGATTACTTGAAAGATGCGTGGCTAATTCAACGACGTTGTGATCTAAGAATGGCACACGAATTTCTAATGAATGCGCCATGCTCATTTGATCGCTGTCGCGAAGCAAAACATGTTGCATATAAGATTCAATTTCAGCAGCTGAAACACGATTTAACAAAGGAGCGTTTTTTGCAAAAATGAAATTGAAATTATTTTCAACTTCGAAGTGCTTGGTAGTTCTTGTGATTAGTTCATTGGCCTTCCAAACATTTCTTACCAATGGAAAAGCTGAAGCTAAATTAGCTTTTGGCAAACCTAAGAGCTCTGCTTTTTTGCGCAACGATCTGCTGGAAGTAGTAGCTTTCAGTAACGACGAAGCCGATTTTCTCAAAGGATAAGACAACTTCAACAAAAATGATTGCTCAATGCTTTGCATGTATTGAAATACGGGGTAACCTGCGAACAATTCATCTCCACCTAATCCGGAAATAGCTACTGTAATACCTGCTTCCTTCGCGGCTTTCGAAACCGCATAGGTGTTTGGTCCATCGCCACTTGGAAAGTCGATAGCGGCTATGGCTGCGGGAATGTCTTTCAGAAAGTCATTCGCGCTGAGGTTTATTTCGTGATGATCAGTGTTGAATTTCTTTGCAACGAGTTGCGCATATTTTCGTTCGTCGAAGGCTTCTTCTTCAAAAGAAATCTGAAACGTATTTATTTTTTCACTTCGAACTTCACTCATTAATCCAACAAGCAGAGAGGAGTCAATTCCGCCGCTCAGAAATGCACCGAACGGAACATCTGCGCGCATATGTTGCATAACAGATTCACGCATGGTTGAACGCAGTAATTCTTGCGAACTTTTCTCGTCTGTTAACTCGAATGACGTATCGCTTAATAGTCGGTAGTAGCAATGTTTTGAAATTTCTTTTTGCTTGAAATGCAAGTAATGGCCTGCCTCCAACAATTTCACTTTTTCAATCAAAGTATTTGGCGCACAAACCGTTTGCGTCTCTATGTATTCTTCAAGAGCAATTCGGTTTAGTTTCCTAGGAATGCAATCACTTGCGAGCAAAGCGTGTAACTCAGAGGCAACGAAAAAACCCTCATTTTGTAATGAATAATACAAAGGCTTCATGCCATATCTGTCTCGAACCACGTACGTTTCGTTGGTTGGAATATGATGAAGAACAAAAGCGAACATCCCTTTCAACATGGCAATGGCTTCGGTTCCGAATTTATCGAATAATTCAAGAATGACTTCGGTGTCGCTTTCAGTTTGAAACTCTACACCTTGAAGTTCCTTGCCTTTCAATTCAACATAATTGTAGATCTCACCATTGAATGCGATCACCCAAGTTTTGTTGGAAGAAAGCATGGGCTGATTCGCTGAATTTTCCGTGTCTATAATTGAAAGACGTCTATGTCCTAGGCCAATATGTTCGTTTGTATAAATACCATCTGCATCTGGCCCGCGATGAGCCATAGCAGCATTCATGCGCTCGAGTGTTTTTCGCACGAGATGCGTTTCTTTCGGATGAATGATGGCACTTATTCCGCACATGATTGCTCGAGCATTTTAGTGAACTGATTTACCCAATAATCGGAAGAAAATTTCAAAGCTATTTCGGAACTCTTTTTCCCCATAGTTTGGAGTTCATCCTGTGTGGAATGAAATATTTCTAAAAGAATCTTTTTCAATTCAGAAGAAGAATTTGGATCGAATGAAAAACCATTTTTCCCTTCTTCCAATAAATCATGCGACGCGCCAACGTGCGTTGAAAGTAAAAGGGGCTTACCGAGAGAAGCCATTTCATGCACAACCACTCCCCAAGGCTCATATAGGCTCGGAAGCACGAATGCCGAAGCATTGGCAAGTTTTTCACTAAGTTCTTTCGGCTGAATGAATCCGTGATGAACAATGGCTTCGTTTTCAATTCGTGAAGAAAAAAATTCTCCTGTTCCAGCCATGTTCAATTTCCAACCCGAACGTTCATTCGGTGGTATAGAAAGAAAAGTTTCGCAAAGAAAGTTGATGTTTTTAACAGGAATATACCTGGCTATGCACCAGAGCTCTCTAGTTTCAGTAAGTGGTTTTCGTTGAAGTCGGAAAACATCTTCGCATGTGTAAAATCCGTTAAGTATATTGTTCAATGAGAACCCTAGTTTTCGAGCCGTGTATGTTTGCGCTTGTCCTGGAATGAATGCGAAATGAAACAACTTTTTATATTTCAATTTGAAATAAAAACTTCCCAATATAAATTTTAAATTGTTTTGCCAAATAGTATCAAAAGCTACAGCGGAAGGCGTTTTTAATGCTTTTATCCATTCCAAATATAGCTGATCGCTCCAACCGCTACATAAAACGAATGTTGGGTTGAATTGAGAAATCGTGTTCAAATCAATCTCGTATTTAGATGCAAGTTGAATGGAAGAATTGATTTGAAAATGGAAAGGCGCCTCGGGATTAATGGGATAATGAACCACTAACAACTCATGCTGAATGGCGAGCTTATTCAAACACTCCACGGTATATCCGGCTAATTCGCGATATAGAATTAAAATTTTCATGAGGCAGCTTCGAGCTTGGCTTTTGCTTCTTCTTGGGCGGCGAGTTCAATCTTATTGTCCTTCGCTAAATAGAAATACATCCACAAGAAAAATGGGAATCCGTTAAGGAAATAGTGACCTTGCCTTGCGAGGTAGAGAATGATAATCAGTGCAATTCCATTCGACATGACCCAATGTTCTTCTGAAGCCGCCCGCTGTTTGAAAATCCAACATTTGAATAGAATGAAAAACATGACAAACAACCCGTAGATACCTGTTTCAGACATGAGACGAAGAGCCATAGAATTTGCATCCATCTTATTGAACTCAATGTCTACTGCTCCAGTTAGATTGGTCAGGGAGTATTTATCGAATGCAATCGGGTGAGAGCCGAGACCCGTTCCGAAAAGCGGATGACGTTTGAAGTTTTCAAGCGCGATTTGATAGTTGTTGTACAATACGAAACTTGAACCGTGAATATCGTAACTCTTGTAGTTCTTCGTTTCGAACATGGTGAATGTTCCGTCCCATCGGTCGGTGAACTCAGGTACGTTTTTGTAAGCGTAATCGAATGAGAAAATGAATAGAGGGACGAAGATGATGGAGTATTTTACAACGCCTAGATTCAACAGAAAAAGAACAATAGCCACGAAAATACCAATAATACCTAAGCTCGAATATGTCAGCAAATAAGCTACAATAATAACTAGGCCATGCCACCGCTTAATGAACAGTGTTTTCCGAGCGATTGTATTGTATAAAGAAACGAAAAATGCAGGAGAAATAACAGCTGCGAAATAAGAAGGCTCAGAGAAAACAGAATTCAAACGCAACCCAATTCCCCCCTCAGTTAAACTCCATTTGTTAAACAACCAATTGTAGTTGTATCCAGGTGTGAAACCAACGAAATAGGAAATCAATTGGAAAATTCCGATGAATGAAAGAATAAGTGAGCCTACCATGTAGTATTTGAAGAGCTCTTTCAGCTTGAAATCGAAAACCTGAATAACATAGTGGTAGAAGAGGACCGATGCGAAAAATCCAATGAAGATTTTAGTAAACATGGTGGACGTGTTTTGTCCGATTGCAACATAAACAATTCCTGAAATGAGCAGGGGAAAAAACAAAAGAACAGGCCAACGAGGCAGGCCGAATTTCGAAAAGAAGATGGGGAAAAAGATAACGAAGGCCAAGTAACTTACGTAGGCTTCGAAAGGTTCTTTAAAAAAAACATACGACGAAATAAAGATGGAAATGAAAATGGAAATAACTGTAAACCATCTAAACATCTTCTTGTGCGATTTCGGTCGTTAGTTTGGGTTGTGCGTACTTGTCTTTTAGACGAATGAATGCTTTTTCAAAAATATGATAACTTAACGAAGATACGGCTACCGTAAGCAAGAATGAAATGCCGTATAAAAGGATGTGCTGTGGAGTAGTAATATCGTTATCAAGTCCAATGTATTTATCCAGAGTATGAATGGTGAAGACAATACACATAACATGGAACATGTAGAATCCATAAGATATTCTTCCTAGATATTGAAGAACTCGATTTTCAAATTTGAATAATGATTTTTCATTACCCGCAACATTTAAAATGACAACCAAGAAGGAAATTGAAAAAAGCAAATGAAGAATATCTTCAAGCGCCGTTGGGATGAAATAAATGAGAATGGGAATCATGACTACCGACGAAATCTGTGACACTGTTTTATAGATAATGCGAAGTAATTGTTCTTTTTTATTGAAAAGCAAATACGCACCCAAGCCCCCTAAAGCCATGCATTCAAGTTTGGACATGGCAAGAAATTTCTTGAGAACCACGAGAGCATCAAGTTTTACAAAAGGCGCAGAAAGAAGTATAAATCCTTTTAAGGCGATGATTGTTCCTGCTATCCAAAGAATGGATTTGAGTACATTTTTACTTTTTCTTATGAGCAAAGGCCATAAGAGATAGAACTGTTCTTCCACCCCAATTGACCAGGATTGGCCAATGTTTGGCACAGCAGTGGTATAGATGGCAAACGCTAGGTTTGGCATGAAGAAAGCGTATAGCAACAGATTTCCCCAAAAATTCTGCTGAAAGAAAATGTCTTGGCCGGGAACTGCGAAAACATCGAGGTAAGGAAGTACGAAAAACCCGAGAATAAAAATTAAATAATACAGCGGCCAAATGCGGAAGGCTCTTCGCAAGTAAAATTTTCCAATGGCTATGGAGTTGTTCGATTCTTTTTCTTTTAAGAGTAAATAGGTGATAAGGAACCCACTCAGCACAAAAAAGAAAACAACGCCTAATGCGCTGCTGTATGCAATTAACGGAGAAATTGGGTCAATTTCCTTCGACATCACAGATTGAAAAACAGTAAACTTGGTTATTCTTTCTTCAGGGTCAATCCAATGAGTTCCAAATCCAGTGAATTTTTTAATTAATTCAACATGAGTGAAGAAGACCGCCAACGCAGCGAAAAAACGCAAACTATCAAGGCCTTTGAAATGCTCCTTCTTCACTAAATTAAACTTTGCAGTGAAATTAAGGCTTTTCAACCACTCGCTGAAAATTTTCTATGGTTTGCGAGATTATTTGTGACCAAGTAAAGTTTGTACGAATTTTATTTATTGAATTGGACGATCGTTCAAGAACAGCTTCAACTTCGAGCAATTGGGCTAATTCTATATTCGCACGAATGGCTTCAACACTTTTAGGTTCAAAGAGAAATCCATTGCTGTTGTCTACAAGTTCTTCCACTGCGCCAACCCTGGTGGCCATGGGAATAAGCCCTCGGCTCATGGCTTCTAAAATTACATTGGGCATTCCTTCTGAATGTGAAGGAGCAATGAGAAAAGTATGTTCATCGAATATTTTGTTCAAGGCACTTACTTCTTTCACTTCTCCATAATAATGAACGTTGTTTCTCTTAATTTTTTCGGAAGGAGGAATGGGGCCCACAAAAGAAATTTCAAGATCAGGCATGGAAGTCACAACCTGCATGAGTTCTTCAATACCTTTTCTGCGCTCGTATCTTCCCACAAAGAGAAATTTAGAGTTAATAGGAAGTTTTCTTTTTTCGAGGAGTGAATTATCGCTAACCGCTCCGGGAAGCACAACTATTTTCGAATCTGGAATGCCAATTTGAGTAAGTAGAGATGTTATTTTTCCACCGTAGGAAATACAATAGTCGGCATGCGCTAAATTCCATTTCACAGGTGATTTCAAGAGGTATGATTTCAATCTCTCTGCGAATGATGCTGGTTGCTGAAACATTTCCAATCCGTGAAAATTCATCAATATTGGACCTGTTTTGATGATGCCTTTTTTCCGCTGTTGCAATAAATCCCATCCGCTAAATCCCTTCACGTAAATTAGATCGAACTGTGGAAATTTGTCTTTTAGCAGAGATGTTATTGCAAGAGAATATTGATAAGATTCTTTGATGTAATGTCCTGGCATGCCGCTAGATTCCGGGAAGCGAAGGGAGTAAACGGTTAAATCTTTAGAATTTTCGAAAAGCTCTTTGACTTCCTCTTGTTTCGGAAGTGCACTTTTCCCGTACACACAATGCACCAATGTCACTACATTTCCTTGCTTCAGTAATTCATTGCACAAGTTGAAACTGTGTCGCTGCATGCCTCCAGTGACATACGGTGCAATCCCGTCGGTAAGCAGACAAATCTTCATTTGAGCGAATGGAGTTGATTCAAAATATTTCTTGCGTTTGCGCTCCAGGTGTGATTCGCAGTTATTTTATGCTGAAAGGCTTTAGCTTTTTCTTTCAATTCATTCAAATTAGAAACAGCTAGGTCCAATGCTTTTTGAAAATCACGTTCGTTATTTTCAAAAAGCACCCCATCTGATTCAGCCATAACATCACTTACGCCGGCTTCGTTTACTGCCAAAACAATTTTTCCAAGCGCTCCGTATTCAAACAATTTCACTGGTGAACAATACCACTCGGTATTCGGAAGAGTAACTACATCCATGGCTGTTATGTAATTGTAGACGTCTTCTTTTGGAACCGATCCGGTAAAATGAACGCTTGAAGAAATTCCAAGTGTTTGCGTTAGTTCTTTCAATTCAGGAATGAGGTAGCCGTCTCCAACAATGAGCAGAGCGACATTGGAATTGCTCAAATTTGAAATGGCTTGAACCAGCCTGTCAACGCCGTGATAAGGGAAAATAGATCCAACAAAACCGATCACTGTCTTATTCGTTAAGTCTAATGCTTTTCTAATTTCTTCAACGCGTGAATGCGTGATCTGAATTTCTGCTTTATCAATGGCATTAGGAACTACGAGACATTGACCTGGATTGATATCGTAATTTTTAACTATGTGTTTTTGAAGTGAACTTGTGATGGGTGCAATAAGACTGGCTGATTGTAACAAGTTTTTCAATTTCTTTTTGCCAATGAATGCAATGAAGGAAGATGCGTTTTCAAATTCTTTTACTTCTTCCTCGAACGGAGCATTAATTTCTACAATGTGCTTTATTTTGAAGGGCTCCAGAACTTCAACACTTCCATTGCTCATCCATGCGGAACGTTCGTAAACCAGATCCGGTTTGAATGTTTGTATGGCTTCTTGAAGTTCTTTGGCTGCGTGATTATCGAATCGAATTTGCTGAATTTCTTTCAAGGTGCGCCAAAGGATTTTTGGGAGCACTTTCTTTAAAACTGATTTGAAGGAATTTGTTTGAGTAGACGAATCTCTTGATAGCGGTTTATTGCCAAGAACTAAAATTTCAACCGTATGTCCTTCTTCTCTAAATCCATTCGCCATTCCGCGCATGTGACTTCCGTAGCCAGTGGGCGCGTCGAAGTATAGTGTTGGGTGCGGAGAGTAGAATAGAATTTTCATGAATTAATCAAAGGATTTCATGTGTTCTAGCATTTCTTTCACACGGAAAGAAAGTGAGTTATTCTCGTCGGCTTCTTGAATAAATGTTCGACTATTTAACGGGTCGTTTTTCAAAAGCGACTGGAAGAAATTACCCCAAGTTGTTCCCCTGTTTTCGTTCTCTATGGTTTGGAGCACCTCTCCTTTTGCGCCAAGATACAAGTAGGGAGTTCCAAGCGTTTGGTATTCAAAGTACTTTGTAGTGAAGAAATCTTTGTTGTGGTCAGCTAACAGAATGATGCACCAATGGGCTTGCGCAATGCGATCTTCGATTTTCTTTCCTATGGAATCTGAGATGCGAACACAAGGATGGTGCTTGAAAATAGCTTGTATTTTTTCGAAGCTGGTGGAATGAAAGTTAAGCTGCAATCTCTCATACAAGGCAGGATCGGACTCGCGCAATTTTGTGAGATCTTTCGACATTTCTTCCAAAAAGGGCTCTGTATCTAAATAAATTTCGCCTCCGTATTCAATGGTAATCTCTCGAGAAGAAAACCCGAATGATTGTTCGGTTAGTTTCGGTTCAGAGTGAAAATGTTTGAGGTGAAAGAATTTTTTATTGTCTGGTGGAATAAAATTCAAGGAAGAAAAGTGTTCAAGAATTTGAATGGCCGGGGCAGAAAGAACGTCGGAGTGTTGAATTACGCTTTGTGTTTTTTCTTCTTCTTCCTTTTTCTTTTCAGGACTTAAAAAAGGCATCCCGTAGTTCCGTGCGTTCAGCCAAGGGTCGCGAAAGTCGGCCCAGTACTTTATGAAAGGATGTTCCTTTTTCCATTCTGCGACAACGCGAAGCATGTCCCAAGGGGCGCCTGTTGCGAACACCCATTCAATCGGATGTTTTTTTACGAGTTCGTTCAACTTGGGAACAAGATGTGTTTCCCAACCGAGGCTTATATCGTAGGGTGTGCCTTTGTATTTTTTTTTGACTGCGTTAAGCGCTTTTCGGTATTGAAGTTTTTCGAAGAATTTCTTCGGTTGTGTAAGCAAAATTTGAGGGTAAGATCGAGGCAAAGAGTGCACGATGATGTTTATGCTGTTCACCTCTTCGCTCCATACGGATTTGTCTGTATCGCTAATAGCATCGGCTTTTACGACGTGCACAATACAATTTTGCTCTGCGAATTCTTTGGCTAACTTACCCCAGCGCCTTCCTCCAATTCCTTTATTGGGAGGGAAGTCGTAATTAACGAGTATGATATGTTTTTTAGTAGTTGGCATTTACATGCGCGGCTACGTAGGCAATTTGATAATGTGTCATTTCCGAATACATCGGTAGTGAAAGAATTCGTTTCGCTAGTCTTGCTGCAACAGGATAATCAGCTTCGGTGTGATGGAAGCGTGAAGTGTAACAAGGCATCAACGGCAATGGAACGGGGTAATGCACAGCAGTGTCTATTTGCGCTTCCTTAAGTTTTGCCATTAGTCCGTCGCGGTCTTCGTGTTGAATGACGTATAGGTGAAACACATGACGGAAGCCTTCTCTCTCGATGGGTTTCACGACATTTTCATTCAGGATTGAATGATACAACTGCGCATTTTTTCTGCGTCCTTCTGTCCATGTTTCAAGGTGTGGAAGTTTTGTATTTAGCACAGCTGCTTGAATACCATCCATGCGCGAATTTCTTCCTTCGCGGGTGTGGTTGTGTTTTCCTTCTTGACCGTGGTTCGCTATGGCTCGGGCGATTTTCGCAATCTCGTCGTGGTTGGTAACCATGCCGCCCGCATCGCCGTAGGCACCTAAGTTTTTACCGGGGTAAAAACTAAAACTTGCGGCGTGTCCGAAGGTGCCTGCTTTTTGTCCGTGTATGGTCGCAGCATGCGATTGCGCGCAGTCTTCTAGAACGAGTAGCCCGTGTTTGTTTGCAATCGCCATTAGCGCATTCATGTCAACCGGATTTCCATAAAGGTGCACGGGAATAATTGCTTTGGTGCGGTTTGTAATGCGCTCTTCTATTTTAGAAATGTCAATGAGAAAATCTTCGTTTACATCTACAAAAACAGGAACGCCTCCGGCGGTTGTAACAGCTTCCGCTGTGCTTATCCAGCTTATTGCAGGAACAATGACTTCGTCTCCGGGTTGAATACCCATGGCCACAAGAAGTATTTCTAGGCTATCGGTTCCATTCGCGCAAGCAATCGTGTGCTTCATGCCCATGAATTCGCTGTAGCTTTTTTCGAAGGCGTCTGCAGCTGGTCCTCCAATGAATGAAGTGTTCGAAATAATAGAAAATATAGCTTTATCCATTTCAGATTGAATGGATAAATATTGCGCTTTAAGATCTACAAATGGAATATGCATTAGCGTATTTTTTTTGCGGGATTTCCTACATAAACCCCCGGTTCAATAATATTTTTTGTAACAACTGCACCCGCTCCAATAACAACGTTATCGCAGATAGTTACAGGAAGCAATGTGACATTCGAACCAATTGAAACATGATTCCCAATTTCAGTGGAAGACCATTTGGTTTTATCGTTTCCGGAAGGTCCACCTTCTTTGAATAAATCGTTCGTAAACATAACACCGTGTGCAACGAAACAATCCGATCCGATAGTGACCAATTCACAAATGAAAGTATGACTTTGAATGCGCGTTCGGTCTCCGATTTTTACACCTTTCTGGATTTCAACAAATGGCCCCACAAACACATCGCTGCCAATTTCACACTCGTACAAGTTCACAGGTTCAACAACGGTCACATTTGTTCCAAATTGAACGTCACGAATTTGCGCGGTGTATTTTTTCACTTCGTTCATTGCAATATGTTAGCGTAAATTTTTTCAATGGCATCGATACTGCGAACGCCTTCTATCCCTTCTACATTCTGGCCTATACCCGTTTGAATTTCTTTTACAATTCCTGCAATTACTTTATCGTGATTGCTGCTTGTTCCTTGGTATTTTCCGTAGGCATTGGGCTTGTCGTTGAAGTCAATGTTGCTATCCAATTCGTGTCCTTCAACATTCCAAAATTCAATTTTATTCAGATAAGCACCGCCGATTTTTATACTTCCTTTTTCACCAATAATGGTGATACTTCCTTCGTAGTTTTTTTCGTAAACACAGGTAGTCCAAACCAATGAACCGAGCGCTCCGTTTTCAAATTCCATAACAGCAACGCCGCTGTCTTCGGTTTCAATGCTGTGATTTTGAGTTGCCGCTTTCGCCTTCACACTTACCACGTTTCCGCACCACCAGATTAGTAAATCTATGAAGTGACTGGCTTGTGTGAAAAGTGCTCCTCCTTCTTTTTCAATCTTTCCTCTCCACGGAGAATCGTCGTAATACCCTTGGTAACGATTCCACAACACATCACATTTCACCATGAATATTTTCCCTAACCATCCTTCGCGAATGGCTTGTTCAGCAAGAATAACAGGAACATTGAATCTGTTCTGTTTCACTACCCACAATTTCTTTCCGCAAGCCGCCGCTGTATCGTTCATGCGATTCGCCTCTTCAACAGAAAGCGACATAGGTTTTTCAACCAAAACATTAAATCCAGCTTTCAATGCAGCAATGCTTTGTTCGGAATGAAGGGCGTGTGGCGTAACTACGTTAATCACATCGGCTTGAATATTCTTCAGCATTTCATCGAAAGAAGAATAGACTGGAATATTTCCATACAGCTCGGAAAGTGCGCGCGCCGTTTCAATTTGGCTATCGCACAACGCAACAATTTCTATTTCCGGATTAGCATCTAAGACAGCAACGTGCCGCTTCCCAATACTTCCACATCCGACTACGGCAAACTTGATTTTCATCGGTTGCAAAGTAATCAATCATTTTTGAATTTCCACGACCTTTTGGTCGAGGAATTCCTTCAAGGAATAATTTTTTAGCCCCAAGCGATTGAAGAATTCTTTTTCAGTTTCCTCATGGGCAAGGAATAATGCCACTTCGAACGTCTCGTAATTAGAGAGACAAAGGTTTTTAAGTGGACTACCTTCAATGGGAAATGAAGTTTGAAAGTTCGTGCCAATAAATGTTTTGTAGCCAAGGGCTAGTCGCTCGAAGAGCAGCGTAGAATATGCCATAACCCCAATGTTTACTTTGAAGAAGTTCTCGCTCGATTTCATTTCAACAGGAGCAATAACGGTGTTTGTTCCTTCAAAAAGAATTGAATAGAAGGATTGAAATTCACTATCAGATCGTTCTTTTGGATGTGGAAACACGATGAGCTGAAAGGTCGTATGCTTTTTCAAAAAAGTCTTCAAACATTCCAACAGAAACAATTCGTTTTCTTGAATTCCAAACCCGAAATCAGCATGTCCGGATTTTTTTCTTACCCATTCGCCATGAGAATAAAATCCAATGGTGTTTTTTGGTGGAAGTGGCGCGTCCGAATAGCAATGGGCATATCGGAGGTATTGTTCGGGCGGCCAATGCAAAAGCTCCTTTACATACCAATGTTCGAAATGAGGAAGCTCTTCCATTTGATAAGCACTGGAAAGAACAACCTCGTCTGCTATCATAAAGGTGTGATGTCCAGTTAGTGGCCCGGGGGAAGGAATTTTCGTCACTTTAATTCCCTCTTCCATTAATAGGTAAGCGAGGGCGTTGCTATCTTTTTCAAACGGCGTGAAATCGAAAAATTCCGTTGTATTATTTGTTGAAATGAAATCGGAAACGGCTGTCCATTCAACCACTTCACGAATAAGTAAGGCGAGGTTAGCACGTCGCGAATCGAATAGGCATTGCAAAGAAATTCGCAACGCGAATAAATGAAATTTCAATGGAAAATCGGAGAGTGTTAGTTCTTCTCGAACCAATACGTTTAGCGCTTGGTGGTCCGTATTCGCTGAAATATATTCTTCCGCAATTTCTTTTTGATTGGAAGTTGAAACCAGCACGCAAGGTGATTTTGGAATGAAAGTCGGTTCAATTGTTTTCCTTGAAATAATCCGTTTCCATTCTTTGAAGCCGATGATTAGATCTCTTTTTGCACTGCCGGGAAGTCTATAGGTTAGATCGTGAAGATGTCTATGCTGAAGCATGCGCAAACGAATGTCCTCTGAAGGTTTCATAGGCCTTTTTAAAAGCTGCTTTGCAAAGCGAAGGGGGCTGTTTAAACTAGACATGTGATTCATGGAACAAGTGTAGGAAAGATTCAAGGTTTTTATTCCAACTGACTATCGGAAAGTTGAAATGTTTTGAAAGCTGCTCGGAAGCTGCCTTCGCGCGCATGCCCGTCTCACAAAGAAGAATGCAAGAGCGATTTGTTTTTTCGATCTCTTCTTTCAATTCGGCGGCTGTGACAGTAATAATTTCAGATGGGAGCGAATCACTTTCACCCAGAAAATAAATGGGAGTGTTGAGGTCTTGAAGCAATTCTTGAACGGAAATGGACGCCTTCGTGTTTTTTTCTTTCGGGTTGAAATGGAATCGTGACCAAAGTCCTGTGGTTCCATCGAAATAATCAATCGCGCCAACAAACGGACAAGGATTGAGTGTCAGAAATTGAAGTGCTTGATGGGCAACATGAATACCTACCGAGGCCACCACCGTTGGCCAAACGCCATCAACGTCGCAATCCCGTTCCACTTGGCTCGCGTCTTGAACATGTCCGAAAAGCATGGCGCTGGTTATGCTATTTAAATGAATGAAAGCACTAGACCCTGCATTCATCTGCGCTGCCGCATAGAAAAAAGGAATTCTTAGTTTTTCGAAATGGCTGGCTAATTCTAGTTTCGTAACTAGGCGATCGGTGAAATCAAAAACTAGATCAATGGTTGACGCAAGTTTTTCCACTTGCGGTTTAAACATTCGTTCCTCCGAGATTATTGAAGCTTTTGGAAAGTGGAGCGAGCAATAATTCTTTAAGACAGCGGCTTTATTCTTTCCAATGTCATCAGGAGTGAAAAGATGTTGTCTATTTAAATTCGAAGCTTCAACAGCGTCGCCGTCGAAGATTGTGACATGTCCAATTCCCGATGAAAGCAAATAAGGGAGAGCAGCGTGCGCTAATCCTCCGCATCCTAAAATAAGTAGGTTCTTGTCTTTCAGATAATCTTGGTCCCAGGTCATGCTTTCAAAAAGGAGTGAATTTTGAATTGCAAGATAGTTTAGAGTGGGGCTTCAGGAATATTTTACGAACAATTTTGTTTATTAAAGTATTGAAAATCAAATAATAAGTAAAGAAAATGAGTATCGAAAGCAAAAAAAAGTGTGTTCGTCATGAAAAGTTGTACTTTTGCGGTCGTATTTAACCTTTAAAAAACATCAAGACAATGTCTGAAATTGCACAAAAAGTTACCGAAATCATCGTAGATAAACTCGGTGTAGAAGCATCAGTTGTAACCCCTGAAGCTAGTTTCACCAATGATTTGGGAGCAGATTCTTTGGATACTGTAGAGCTTATCATGGAATTTGAAAAGGAATTCAACATCGCTATTCCTGACGATCAAGCAGAGAAAATTGTGACTGTAGGTCAAGCAATTGATTACATCACTGCGAATAAATAATCACTCGGAAATTATTCAACTTTCCCGAAAACTATGGAGTTAAGAAGGGTCGTTGTTACCGGACTAGGAGCATTAACACCCATTGGTAATACTGTACCAGAATACTGGAACGGTCTTATCAATGGTGTGAGTGGTTCTGATCTCATAACGCGCTTTGACGCGAGCAAGTTCAAAACGAAGTTTGCTTGTGAAGTCAAGGGGTTTAATATTGAAGATCACATTGAGCGAAAAGAAATGCGCAAAATGGATCCTTATACACACTACGCGCTAGTAGTTGTTAAGGAAGCTATAGTGGATTCTGGACTCGATGTAGAGAAAGTAGACAAAGATCGTGTTGGCGTCATTTGGGGTTCAGGGATAGGTGGTTTAACTACTTTCCAAGAAGAGTGTATTAATTTCGCGAAAGGAGACGGAACACCTCGTTTCAACCCTTTCTTTATTCCGAAAATGATTGCTGATATTGCCTCTGGTCACATCAGTATTCAATACGGATTCAGAGGTCCCAATTACACAACCGTTTCAGCTTGTGCTTCTTCAACAAACGCTTTAATAGATGCCTTTAACTACATTCGTTTAGGTAAGGCAGATATTATTGTAAGTGGTGGTTCAGAAGCTGCAATTTGTGAGGCAGGTGTAGGAGGATTTAACGCGTGCAGAGCGCTGTCTGAGAACAATGAGAATTTCAAAACAGCTTCTCGACCTTTCGATTCAACCCGTGATGGTTTTGTCTTAGGTGAAGGAGGTGGCTGTCTTATTTTAGAAGATTTAGAGCACGCCAAAGCGCGTGGTGCTAAAATATACGCCGAGCTTATTGGTGGAGGAATGTCTGCAGATGCTTATCACATTACTGCTCCACATCCAGAAGGAATTGGTGCAACGAACGTAATGAAGAATGCGCTTTCCGATGCAGGAATTTCTTCAAATGAAATTGACTACATCAACGTGCATGGAACGTCTACTCCTTTAGGAGATGTTCAAGAAGCGAAGGCCATTCAAAATATTTTTGGAGAACACGCTTACAACGTAAATATTTCAAGTACCAAGTCAATGACGGGACACTTGCTTGGTGCTGCCGGAGCCGTTGAAGCTATCGCATCTATCTTGGCTATTAAAAATGGAATCATTCCACCAACGATTAACTTCGTAAATACCGATGAAGCTTTAGATCCGAAATTGAATTTTACCTTCAACAAGGCGCAGCATCGCGAAGTGAACGTAGCAATGACGAACACCTTCGGGTTCGGTGGTCATAACACTTCAGCCATTTTTAAGAAATACGAATGATTTGGAAATTCTTTTCCAAAGCACATCCCAATAGGGAACTTTTCACCTATATCAAAAACACCTTTCATGTAAAGCCGAATAACCTTGCGCTTTATGAGACTGCGCTGCGACATGCTAGCGCTGCCGATGAAATTCAACCAGGAATAAAAAACAGCAACGAGCGACTCGAGTTTTTGGGAGATGCTATTTTGGATAGCATCGTAGCTCATTATTTGTTTTCGAAATATCCTGCCCTCACAGAAGGTGAACTAACTAAGATGAAATCGAAGATTGTTCGTCGAGACAATCTGAATGCAATTGGGTACGATTTGAAATTGTATGAGTTCTTAAATGTAAGTATTGGCAGACAAGAAATTCATGAAAGCCTAATTGGAAATGCACTGGAAGCCATATTTGGTGCGCTTTTCCTAGACAAGGGATATAAGATTACTCGAGAAATAGCATTGAAACTATTGAAGGAACACGGCCTAGATGAGCGCGTTCACCTCGACGTGGATTACAAAAGTAAATTGCACGAGTGGGGACAAAAAACTCGAAGGCATTTGGTGTATATTGTGCGTGAACAACGCAGCACCGGAGCGCAAATGCTTTATACCATAGCCTTGGAGTTAGACGGCAAAGAAGTGGGAAGGGGAACAGGAGGTTCAAAAAAAGCGGCAGAACAATCGGCAGCAGAAGCTGCGGCTAAAGTAATATTGACTAATTAAAACTGAAATTTATGTACGGTAAAATGCAGGAACATTTGCAAAATGAATTGAACGGCATTCGCGAAGCGGGGTTGTTCAAAAGAGAACGTATCATTACGACCCCGCAAGCGGCAGTCATTCAAACTACCGAAGGAAAAGAGGTTTTGAATTTTTGTGCAAATAACTACTTAGGACTTTCAAGTCACCCTGTTGTTCTAGAAGCCGCGAAGTCGGCCATAGATTCACACGGATTCGGTATGTCGAGCGTTCGATTTATTTGTGGAACACAGGACATTCACAAGACGTTGGAACATAAACTTTCTGAATTTCTTCATACAGAAGATACTATTTTGTACGCCGCTGCCTTTGATGCAAACGGTGGAGTTTTTGAACCTTTGTTGAACGAGCAAGACGCAATTATTTCAGATGAATTGAATCATGCTTCAATCATTGACGGTGTTCGTTTGTGCAAAGCGCAGCGTTATCGCTATAAAAATAACAACATGGAAGATCTTGAAGAGCAATTGAAAGCCGCTTCAGGAGCTCGTTTCAAGTTGATTGTTACCGATGGCGTTTTCTCTATGGACGGCTATGTTGCGCAACTCGACAAGATTTGCGACCTGGCAGATCAATACGGTGCAATGGTTATGGTAGATGAATGTCATGCTACCGGCTTCATTGGTAAGACAGGTAGAGGAACAATAGAATTGAAAAACGTTTTGGGACGTGTAGACATTATCACGGGCACTTTGGGCAAGGCCTTAGGTGGTGCAATGGGTGGATTCACCAGCGGAAGAAAGGAGATTGTTGAATTACTGCGTCAACGTTCAAGACCTTATTTGTTCTCGAATTCTCTTGCGCCTTCAATCGTAGGTGCATCTATCGCAGTAATGGACATGCTTAGCGCATCTTCAGACCTACGCGATAAACTTGAAGCGAACATTATTCGTTTTAAAACGGGTATTAAGGCTGCTGGATTCGACATTAAAGATGGCGATAGCGCAATTGTTCCGGTTATGTTGTACGATGCGAAGTTGGCGCAAGACTTCGCAGATGCTCTGTTGCAAGAAGGAATTTATGTGATTGGATTTTTCTATCCAGTTGTTGCAAAAGGCCAAGCGCGTATTCGTGTTCAGCTAAGTGCTGGTCATGAGTTTGAACACATAGATAAGGCCGTAGAAGCTTTTACCAAAGTGGGGAAAGCATTAAACGTGATTCAATAAAAGATGTCGAAATATTTAATCGTAGGGCAAGGGCTAGCAGGAACACTGCTAGCCTTTTCTCTTCTTGAAAAAGGAGAACAGGTTTTAATAGCCGACGATTACAATCACGCTTCTGCATCTCAAGTAGCTGCGGGAATGTGGAATCCAGTTACGTTTAAAAGACTTGCTGCGTCTTGGTTAGCAAAGGAAATGCTCGAAGAGATGAATGTGACTTTTCGAAAGTTGGAAGAAAAACTTCAAGCGAGTTTTTTCCATTCCCTTCCCGTTGCAAGAATTTTCAATTCCATTCAAGACGCTAATTTTTGGGATGAAAAATCCGATCATCCTGAAGTTGGAAGATTTCTTTCCGCCCGCTCGAACAAGAGCGTGCAAGAGAATTTCGATTCGCCATTTGGAAACAGTGAGGTGAATGAATGCGGCTGGTTGAACGTTCCGTTGTTCCGCGAAGTTTCGAAGAATTATTTCATTCAACATGGAAATTTCATTGAAGATGCTGTGAATGAAAGTGAAGTTGAATTCCTAGAGAGCAGCGTTGTGTGGAAAGGAAGAGCTTTCGATAAACTGATTCTTTGCAATGGAATAGGCGTGAATCAATGGAAGGGTTTGGAAAGCCTGGATTTGATTCCAAACCATGGACAAGTGTTGGATTTGAAAATTGAAAATTTAGAAATAGACGCCGTGGTTAATTTCGGTCAGTTTTTACTTCCATTTGGAAATGAAAAATTTCGTTTGGGCGCCACTTACAATTGGAATGAGGTTCCTGATGAGCCAACGGAAGAAGCGAAGGAACTGCTTCTTTCGGAATTGACTCAAAGAATGGATAAGACGGTAGTTGTTGAAAGCCACAAAACAGGATTTCGTCCTACAACCCGGGACAGACGTCCAATTATAGGTTTCGCTAAGGAGAACGAACGACTTGGTGTGTTCGGCGGTTTGGGATCAAAAGGTGTTCTTCTTGCACCGTATTTCTCAAAATTATTTTCTGCTGTTTTAACCGAAGGCGCGCCTATTCCGAAGGAGGTGAGCACAGCGCGATTCTAACAATTCAAGGTGAAGAACCTTTGTATTTGAATACCAATTGTACCAATTGTTCAAATAGATTTGTTATGTGCCTGTATAGCGCTATTAAATGAAAAGAATCGTTTTACTCCTCATTGTTTTGGCCTCAAGCCAATGGCTTTCTGCGCAGCAGTTAGACGAGGGAGATTCGCGTGCGATGATACAAGCAAATTTTATTTATCAATTTGCCGTAAATAGCAACTGGCCAGCGGAGATGAAGAAAGGAAAATTTCTCATTGTTGTTTATGGAAACGACGCCGTCTTTAAGCATGTGGTGGAGAAATATGGAATGAAGCCAGTAGGTGCGCAAACAATTGAAGTAGTTGCATGGTCTGATTACCAAGCCGGGGCTAACAGTCATATCATTTTTATTGATAAATCGAAAAAATCTGATTTGCAGAAATTGATGAAAGAAGTGAAAGGTAAGAGCACTTTGGTAGTGTCGAATTGGGAAGGTGCCCTTGGTAGCGGGGCGGCCATTAATTTCAAAACAGTAGATAATTCTATTCGATACGAATTAAGTGAGGCCGCTTTATCTGAGAAGAAAATTACCCCGGGGAATAAAATTTTACAATGGAAAGTTCAATAATATGAAGCACGCATTTTTTCTCCTTTTCATTTTATTTGGTGTTGCGCAGATGAGCCACGCACAAGTGAACCCCCTTGTTGCAAAGGCCTCTGAGTTATGTGCAGAAAAAAAGTATGATGAGGCATTGACGCAAATAGATGAAGGATTTAAATCGGCACATTTGAACTCTGATCCGAATGCATGGTTTGTGAAGGGCTATATTTTGAAAGAATTGTACAAACAGAAAGAAGCGAATCAACGTCAAAGTAACTACCGATATCGAAGTGTAGCAGCTTTAACCAAGGCGCGCGAGTTTGATTCAAATTTAGAATTTGCAACAAATATTGATGCGGCTTTGCAATTCATTGCCTTCACCTATTTTAACGATGCTTTATTACGTTCAGCAGAAATGGACAGTGAGTCGGAGAATGAGCCACAAGACTTATTTAAGAAATTTGAAGAACTCTACAAAGGTTCAGACACCGAATTGAAAGACTTGAAGCTTGAGTTCAACAGTAAAATGGCGGAAGGACATTACCGCAACTGGATCAAAAACACAGAAGACAACCATCATTATTCTTTGTGTTTGGAATACTATTCTAAAGTGTTAGCCTTGGATAATAGAAATTGCACAGCGAATTTGAACTTGGCTATTGTCAACTACAATCAAGGTGTTTACATGATTCGCAAAATAGGTGCGCAGACAGACATGATGGATTTAATTTCCATTCAAGACGAAAGCGTAAAGAAATTTAAAGCGGCCATTCCCTATGCGCAGCAAGCCTTTGCTTCCTGCACCCCTTCATCTACGAATTACAAAGTCCTTATGTTTGTGAATAGGGCCTTGGGTAGAGAAGAAGAATATCTTCGTTTGAAAAAAGAGTCTGAGAAAAAATTCAAATCAAATTAATTGAAATCCATGAATTGGTTCTTCAATAAGAAGCATCGTCTTGGATTTGGTTTCGGCGCCATCATATTCATAGTTGCCGGAACCTTAGTCATGACTATGCTTACCCTTCAGCGGAGTTATGATATCAATCGGAAAATTAACGACAAGTATGTTCCTTCAATTGGACGCTTGCAAGATTTAGAAAGCTATACGCTTCGGTCAAAAGACTTGATTAAAGAGTGGGCATTTGTTCAACGTGTAGAGGAAGATCTTCATAGGAAAGAAATGAAATCCATAAGCGACAGTTCGCTTATGAAATCATGGATACGCTTGAATGAAGTCAAGAATAACTTTAGTGTGGAGGAGCAAAAGAGCATGGATTCTTTGGAACGAAAAGTTGGAGACATGCTCATTCAATTCAAGGCGGTTCAAGAGCTGTTACCAACCTTCGATAGTTATAGCAATCCTGTGGCGCTCATGGATGCTGAATCATATTTTATTGAAGGAAGTGGGATCCCGCTGGTTGTAGAAGAGGCCGAAAGTATTTTAAATCGATTGCGTAAAAAGCAGACCGAGCGAATGAATGCGGAGCTTGAAGAAATGAATGTGCAGTTCTCTCGTCTTACCGGAGTATTGGTCGTTGTTTCTTTATTTGTGCTGTTTGCAGGTATTGCAATCGCTTATTTCACGACGAAATTGCGAAAGCAAAAGGAAGAGTCTGAAGTTCAGAAAGAGCAATTGAATTTGTTGTATCGCGACCTAACAGATAGTATCAACTATGCCCAGCGACTGCAGAATACGATATTACCAAATATTGGTTCTGTTCGACAAATCTTCAACAAGAGTTTTGTTTTTTATGTTCCGAAAGCGGTTGTTAGCGGCGATTTTTATTGGTTTAAAAATGTTGGAGGGAAGAAACTATTTGCCGCGGCGGACTGCACGGGTCATGGTGTTCCTGGTGCTTTCATGAGTTTGGTAGGTCATAATTTTTTGAACCATGTCACAAAGGTTTTTCTAGACCCCTCACAAATTCTGAACAACGTAAATCGTTTAGGTACAGAGGTTCTTCGGAACAACAACACTGGTGTTCGCGACGGAATGGATATAGCGCTTTGTGCTATTGATGAAAAGGAAGGGCTCTTGGAATATTGCGGCGCAAACATTCCAGTTTACATTGTGCGAAAAAATGAGCTCATTGAATTAGCCCCTACCAAGAGAAGCATTGGAACCTTCGGCGAGCGCGGCGAGACGTTTGAAACACAAAAGTTTCAGCTTGAAAAAGATGATATGGTGTATGCGTGCAGCGATGGTTACGCAGATCAATTTGGAGAAGAGAACAATAAAAAATTCATGCGTAAACGATTCAAAGAAATGCTTACTGCAATTTCAGAATTAGAAATTGATTCGCAAGAAAAAACCCTTCACGAAACGTTTAACGTTTGGAAGGGTTCAATGGAGCAAACCGATGATTTATTAGTCATCGGAATTCGAATATAAATTACGACGCAAGGCTCGATCTGTCGGCTACGTATGTATCTACAGGATTCACGCACAATACTGGAATCTGCGCATCGTTAGTAATTACATGCTGTTCGTAGCTAGAGTTGAATACATTCAAAATTGAACTTTCGTAAAAATTCATAATGCAAATCAAATCGGCTTCAACCGAAGCTGAATACTTCAACAACGACTTCACGAAAGAACCTTCAGATTTGGTTTCACTAATCTCAACTTCAACCGGAATTTCCAATGATGTTAAGTAATCAATGGCGTAATTCAGGTTACGGTCCAATTGGTTTTTCAAAAACTCATCGGTTTCATTCGGAGAAATTAAATAAACCTTCGAGTTGAAGTACTTCGCAACATCACGAACCGCACTTAGTTTTTGCTTCGTTTCTTTATGCAAGTCGAGAGGGACAACAATGCGGTTGTATCCGTGCTGACGAATAGTTCTTTCTTGAACAACGATGAAAGGAATTGAACTTTCAGTAACAATTTTTAATGCGCGGCTTCCCGACATAAACTGCATTCCACGAGCCCCATGCGTTCCCATGATGATAAGCGCAGCATCCATTTCTGTTGCTGCTTTGTCTATGTCTTCAAAGATGTTTCCAATACGCACATGCGTGTGAATCTCAACGCCGCTTTCCACACGAACACGATCTTTCAAGGCCTCAAGCTTTAAGCGCGCTTCTGAAACATGCTTCTTGTTGTCTACAATGTGTATCAAATGAATATTGGCTGCAATAGTTTTTCCCATGAGCAAGGCATGCTCGATTGCAACGTCACTAACTTTAGTGAAATCAACAGGTACAAGTATTTTTTTCGAAAATCCCATAGAATTATTTTTTTACAAAGGTAAAGGAATTGAGTTCTATACGAGATGACTAAAATCAAGTACTTCCTTAAAAAAGAATTCAGGGGATTCGGCATGTGGCCAATGTCCGGAGTTTTTTACTTCGGTGATTTTTGATTTTGGGAAGTAATGTTCCAATTGTGTTTGATCTTCTTTCAAAACATAGTTAGAAAGTTCTCCTTTAATGAAAAGGGTTGGAACCTGCACGGGGCTTATGAAGGGAACTTCAGCGAGAATTTCTTCAATGTGTTTTTCCAACGCATCTAAATTGAATCGCCAATCCAATTTCCCGGGTTCTTTCCAATACAGATTTTTAAGAAGGAAGAGTTGTGTGGCCTTGTCAACCGAAGTCTTGGAAAAGATTTCTTCAGCTTCCCCTCTTGAAGTAATTTGATCCAATGGCACTGACCGCAATGCTTGAAAAACGGCGTCGTGGTGACGTGGATAGTGCTTCACGCCCATGTCAACAACAATCAACTTTTCAATCAGAAATTCAATCTCTTGCGCGACGTGCATCACTGTCTTGCCGCCCATGCTGTGCCCCAAGAGTATCACATCGCGAAGATTTTCAGAAGCAATGAAATCAATAGCATCTTCGCACATGAGTTTGTAATTCATTTCATCTGAATGAAATGATCTTCCATGATTGCGTTGATCGATTGTGTAAACGCAGAACCCATGTTCTGCCCATTTTTTAGCATGCGTGGTCCAATTATCTCCTGTTCCGAATAGCCCGTGAAAAATGAGCAAGGGTTTTCCTTCTCCGTATTTATTGAAATACAATTGCATTAGAGTAATTCGTTTTTATACATCTGCACGGTGTTCTCCATTCCGAAATAAAGTGCATCTGAAATAAGCGCATGTCCAATAGAAACTTCATCTAAAAACGGAACGTGCTGCGCGAAATATTTCAAATTCTCTAAATTCAAATCATGGCCAGCGTTTATTCCCAAACCTGCTTCGTGAGCGGCTTTCGCGGTTTCAACAAACGGAGCGACAGCTTTTTCTTTGTCAACTGAATAACCTACTGCGTAGCTTTCAGTATATAATTCAATTCGATCTGTCCCAGTTTCCGCAGCTCTTTTCATGAGAGACTGATTGGCTTCCATGAAAAGACTAACTCGGATACCGTGAGATTTCAATTCGTGGACTATTGCAGATAAAAAATCGAAATGGGTTTCTACATCCCACCCCGCATTTGAGGTAATAGCGTCCGGTGCATCTGGCACCAGGGTCACTTGGTGTGGTTTCGATTGAATAACCAATTCCATAAAATCAGGTGTAGGGTATCCTTCAACATTGAATTCTGTTGTCACAACTTTTTTCAATGCAGGCACATCTGCGTACCGAATGTGACGCTCATCGGGTCTTGGATGCACCGTTATGCCATCGGCACCGAAGCGTTCGATACGCTGCGCTGCCACAATGACATCGGGTGTATTTCCACCGCGGGCATTGCGAATAGTGGCGATTTTATTAATGTTTACGCTAAGTGCGATCATGTGTTTAAAATTGGTTGTGCAAAACTCGGCAATATTCGAATTCAAATTCACGTTGTGGAACGAAAAATGAATGTACGTTTGAACTTGGTTAAATAAATCTATGAACAGAGCCCTTAATTTAATATCGAAAAGCTTACCCTCACTCAATCGCGGGGAGTCTGCTATGCAAGTATTGAATTTAATGGATGAATTACGGGTGAATGATTTACCTGTGGTTGAAAACGGATTGTTTTTAGGTCTTGCGAATGAAAGTGATTTTCTAAACGCAGAAGTTTATCAAGGTGAGATTCAGGCCGATCTCGATTTGCTCAATGTTTCGGTTTCACCAGATTCTCATGTTTTAGATGTGTTGAAGGTGATTAGTGAGAATGACGTTACTGTTGTTCCAGTTGTTGACGAAGGAAATAACTACCTCGGAAGTATTACTTCTGCAGACTTACTCGATCATTTGGCTGAAATGCTCGGTGTCATGAGAGAAGGCGGAATTATTGTCTTGCAAGTTTTCGAGCGGGACCATAGCATTCAGCAAATTGCCCGAATCATTGAGGAGAACAATGCGAAAATTTTAAGTCTTTCAGTTGTTCCAGCTTCTGAAGGAAATTTAGAAATGCACATTAAGATAGATCTTCCTGATTTGAATCCTATTCTTCAAAGTTTAGAGCGTTTCAATTACAATGTCTTGAGTAAGTTTCAGGCTTCTCAATTCGACGATGAGTTAAAAGATCGTTACAACGAACTCATGCGTTACTTGAATATGTAGCGTTTGCTGAAAAGCGCTACCTTTGTTTTTTAATCGATATGTTAGTCTACGTTTTTGGAAAAAAATTTGATGCCGACTTGGCTCCTTCGGTGCAGCAATTTCTTGAGAAAATGGTGCGACGTGGAATTTCCATTTGCATGTACAAAGGATTTGAGCGTTTTCTTGAATCCTATATTCAGATTCCAGCACACACGACCTTCGAAGAGCATTCAGAATTTGAAAACGCAACTGCGCTTTTCAGTTTTGGAGGAGACGGAACCTTTCTAGATGCCGCAAGACTAGTAGGTTCTAAGCGTATTCCAATCTTAGGAATTAATACAGGAAGATTGGGTTTCTTATCTCACGTGAGCGTTTCTGAAGTTGATGAAGCCCTAGAGCAATTTGTAAATTCAGAGTACACCATTGACCCGCGTTCTTTCATTCAAATTAAATCGGAAGAATTCGATTTTGGAGATTTTCCTTATGCTTTGAACGAGATAACCATTAACAACGCGACGCGAAATGAAATGATAAAGATTAACGCTTCGGTAAATAAGGCTTTTTTAAGCAGTTATTGGGCCGATGGGTTAATCGTTGCTACCCCAACAGGTTCAACAGCTTATTCGCTTTCATGCGGTGGGCCTATTGTAACTCCAAACTCGAATAATTTTATTTTAACTCCTATTTCTGCTCACAACTTAACAGCGCGTCCGCTTGTTATTGGCGATACTTCTACTGTTAAATTGAGAGCAGAATGCAGATCGGGGCAAATTCAAGTTACGTTAGACAGTACTCAATACGTTTTAGAAGGAGGTACCGAAATTTCATTATCACGCGCACCTTTCGAGTTGCAAATGATACTTTTGGAAGGAAGAAATTTCTTTCGAACCATTCGAAAGAAAATGGGATGGGGACTAGACATTCGTATAGATTGACAATATATTATTGAAAAAAGCATTTAGCAGACATGAATAACCGTTTACTTCTTTTCATTTTATTTCTTTTTGGAAGTTTCTCTGCGAACGCTCAAGGGCACAGCAGAGAGAAAAGCAAGGAGCTTTCTATTTCTGCAGGTACTGCCTATTACATTGGGGAAATTAATCCTGCAAAACATTTCGGAACGAAAGAGAAATTGGCTCTTGGAATTGCTATTCGTAACAATCTGAATAAGCGATGGTCTATCAGAACCGGATTGTCTTACGGAAATATTGAGGCTTTCGATTCCGATAGCAAAGACATTTGGCAGCAAAATCGAAATTTAAATTTTCGAAATCGTTTTTTCGAAGGTAGCGTCATTGCGGAATTGAACTTCTTCAATTATCAGATCAATTCAAAACATAATATTTCCCCGTATTTTTTTCTAGGTGCCGCTGTTTTTCGAATGAATCCTGAAGGAATGTATAACGGTTATTGGCATGCGCTGCAGCCTGCTGGTACTGAAGGACAAGGAATGGCGGGTAATGATCCGCTTTATAAAACAACTGGATTTACCATGCCAATGGGAGCCGGGTTGAAATGCAACATTAAAGGGTTACTAGGATTTTCTTTGGAGTGGGGAATGAGGAAATTGTACACCGATTATTTCGACGATATTTCAGGGTCTTATGTGAATCCAACAATGTTAACGGCTGCGCGTGGTCAATTGGCTGCGAACCTAGCAGACCAAAGTGTCCTTCCAGAGAATACAAATAATGCTTATATGCAGCGAGGTGACCCTGGAAGAAAGGATCTTTACTTCTTCTGCATGGCCTCGTTAAATTTCAGAATAGATAAAAAAGCAAATAGCTGCGCAACCTGGGACTAAGTGCTTGTCAGTACTCATGCTTTCCGTATCTTCGCACTTCGATGAAAAGTGCCTTCGATCAAATAGACTTAAGTAAGACCCCGCGACATGTTGCTGTTATCATGGACGGAAATGGACGTTGGGCTAAAACTCAGGGGAAAGATCGGATTTTCGGACACTTTAATGGAGTTGAATCTGTGCGAGCAACAATAAAGGCAGCAAGAAGAGCACAGGTTGAATTTCTTACACTCTACGCATTTTCAACTGAAAATTGGAACCGCCCTAAAGAAGAGGTAGATGCCCTTATGGATTTGCTCGTGTCTACCATCATTAGTGAAGTGGCTGAGCTCATGGAAAATGGTGTTCGATTATTAGCCATTGGCGATCTTGAAGAACTACCTATGAAATGTCGCGATGAGCTGAAAGTAGCGATTGCCAAAACAGCAGACAATAAAGATATTACTTTGGTATTGGCCTTGAACTACAGCGCTCGTTGGGAAATGGTAAAAGCAGTTAGAGCAATCATTGCACAACAAATTCCAGAACAGAACGTTACGGCTGACGTGATTGCTCAAAACCTATCAACTGCAAATATTCCAGACCCTGAATTACTTATTCGGACCAGCGGTGAGCATCGGATTAGTAATTTTTTACTTTGGCAAATTGCCTACACGGAATTGCATTTCACGCCGATTATGTGGCCTGAATTCAGAGAAGAACATTTTTTTGAAGCTTTAGTCAGTTTCCAAGGCCGTGAACGTAGGTTCGGCATGACTTCCGAGCAAACAGAACTAACGAAATAGATTAAGTTGAGAAAGACGTCAAAATACACCCTCCCAATTACGCGAACATTTTTCTTTGTTCTTGTGGTCATCGCGTCTTTATTCGTCACTCCGGATATTCATGCTCAGGTAGAATTGGGTTCAACCATTGACTATGCGGAACCGCGTAAAATGAAATTGGCTGGAATCACGGTCATGGGCGCAGAATATACCGACGCTCAAGCTATTTTACTTTTTTGTGGTTTGAAAGTAGGTCAAGAGATTATGATTCCCGGCGATGCGATTGCAGACGCTCTTCGAAAACTATGGAAAAATCAGTTGTTCTCATCCATTGATATTCGTTTGGCGGAAGCCCGCGGAGACGATGCTTTTCTTGTTATCGTAGTGAAGGAACTTCCGAAATTAGGTGTGTTTAAATTCGATGGGATAAAGAAAGGTGATGCCGATAATCTTCGTGAAAAAATGAAGATTCGTTCAGGTAATATTGTGAACGAAAACTTAAAGGCAACAGCCACGAACATTATCAAAGATTTCTATATTGAAAAAGGATACTTCAATGCCAAGGTAGATATTGTAGACAAGCCCTATCCTAATTTGCCGAATGCAGTTGAGCTCACCTTCGATATTGAAAGAGGCAATCGAATTAAAATTGAAGAAATTGAATGGGTGGGTGCTGACAAGATGGCGATTACGACGCTGAATCGTACCATGAAGAATACCAAGAAAGCTGCGATATACCACGTGTTCAAATCTTCGAAATTTTTGGAAGAAGAATACGAAGAAGATAAGGCGGCTATTGTAGCGCGATACAACAAAGAAGGATTTCGCAATATGCGAATTGTTAAAGATTCAATCTATGCGGTAGGACCTGAAAGATTGAAAATAAAAATTACGTTGGATGAAGGAAATAAATTTTATTTCCGAAACATTTCCTTTATTGGAAATACAAAATACCGAAGCAATTCACTTGACTCAATCTTGAACATCAAGAAAGGAGATGTCTACAATATGGAGGTTCTTCAAACACGTTTGAACATGAACCAAACTGGTCGTGACGTTGCCTCACTCTACACCGATGACGGATACTTGAATTTCTACGCTTATCCTGTTGAGTCATTGGTTCCACCCGATAGCATTGACATTGAAGTGCGCATGGGTGAGGGTAAACAATACAGAGTTGGAGTGGTGAGCGTTTCAGGAAATACCAAAACAAACGACCATGTAATTTATCGTGAAATTAGAACGCGACCAGGAGATCTGTTCAATCGTTCCGATTTGATTCGTTCGCAACGCGAGTTGGCCAATTTGAATTACTTCAGTCAAGAGGCATTCGATATTCGCACGAACCCAAGAGCCGACGAAGGATTGGTTGATCTAGAATATGTGGTTGAAGAGAAACCGTCCGATCAAATTGAATTGTCTGGTGGTTGGGGTGGCGGACGCGTTGTTGGTTCGCTTGGACTAAGTTTCAACAACTTTAGCATGCGCAATTTCTTCAAGAAAGAGGCTTGGAGCCCCCTTCCAACGGGAGATGGACAACGACTTTCCATTCGTGCAATGAGCAATGGTGCCTATTACCAATCGTATAATCTAAGTTTCTCAGAACCTTGGTTGGGCGGAAAAAGACCTAACTCTTTATCTGTTTCGGCGTATCACAGTGTGCAGTCGAACGGACAAAAAAAGTATCTAGGCGAAGTCTTAAATCCTCTTCGTCAATCGTTGATTATTACGGGAGCATCTGTTTCATTTGGTCAACGTTGGCAGAAGCCGGATGACTGGTTCTTATTCTTTGGTGGAATTTCATACCAACATTTCGATTTGAATAATTACGGATCGTTCTTCTCTTTCAACAACGGTTACTCAAATAACCTTGCAGCGAATTTCACTATTGAAAGAAGTTCGTTGTCTGAAACCATTTACCCCACTTGGGGTTCGAAGATTACCTTTAGTTCGAAGTGCACATTGCCTTATACATTTTTAGGTGAAAATTTATTCGGCAAAACGTATGACTATGCCCACATGACTGATCAGCAAAAGGTTGACTGGGTGGAATATTATAAATTGAAATTCACAGCGAATTGGTACACTTCATTGAACAAACACAAAACAAATAAGCTGGTGCTTCATACCCACGCAGGATTTGGTTTCTTAGGCACCTACAACAAGAGCTTAGGACAATCGCCATTTGAGCGCTTCTACATGGGTGGTGTTTACTTGAGCGGATACCTTTTAGATGGACGTGAAATTGTGAATTTGCGTGGTTACGACGATTTGTCTTTGACCATGCCAAGCGATCGTGTAGGAGCTCCTGTAATTACGAAGTATGGCGCGGAACTTAGATACCCAATATCTTTGAATCCACAAGCAACAATCTTCGCCTTGGCTTTTGCTGAAGCAGGAAGAACGTGGGTAGATTTCTCGGATTACAATCCGTTCAATTTGTACAAATCGGTAGGTGGTGGACTTCGAATCTTTTTACCTATGTTTGGATTATTGGGATTCGATTACGGATGGAGATTGAACGATGTGCCTAACGCTCCAAACATGGCGCCTGGTCAGTTCCACTTCAGTATTGGTATGAACATGGGTGAACTTTAAAAAAACGAATGATGAAAGCAAATTCAACAATCAAATTCATTTTTTCTTTTGTGCTTATTGTTTCAACGTTGTCGTTGAGCGCTCAAAAATTCGCATACGTAGATTCGAAGTATATCTTATCGCACATGCCCGAATATGTGGCTGCTCAAAAACAGATTAACGAGCTTAGTTCAGAATGGCAAGCTCAGGTAGAGCAGAAATACACCGCCATAGAGCAATTGGAAAAGTCTTTTCAAGCGGAGAAAATATTACTTACTGAAGAAATGAAGAAGAAGCGCGAAGCCGACATTAATGAGCGTCGCGATGAAGCCAAGCAATATCAAAAATCTAAATTTGGTGTTGAGGGTGACTTATTCAAAAAACGAGAAGAGTTGGTTGCTCCTATTCAGGAACAAATTTTTCAAGCCATTGAAGATATTGCTTCACAATCACAATACATGGTGGTATTCGATAAGGCGAATCACTCGAATATGTTATACACTAATCCGAAACACGACATCAGCGATAAGGTGCTGAAGAAAATGGGATTGAAACCAGGTGAGGTTTTGGACAAAGGAGACGATAAGGATGATTCTGAGGAGAAATCAGACGAAAAACCAGGCACCGGAACAGGTCGACCAGGAAATGATCGTCCAAGTTCACCGGGGAAAGGCAACTAATGCGTATTTTTGGTACTGTCATTGAATAGAAGAAAAAAAAACATACAATCATGAAGAAGACAATTTTAGCAGCACTATTTATTTCATTGGGATTTGGTGCATTCGCGCAGAAGTTAGCGCACGTAGATAGACAAGCAATTCTTTTGCAAATGCCTGCAATGAAAGGAGCTCAAGCGGATATGGAGACAGCAAAAAAATCCTTTGAAGGTGAGTATGTAGTTATGCAAAAGGAGCACGATGATAAGGTTGCTGAGTATGAAACCAAATCGAAAATGTCTGTAAGTGCTGGTGGATGGCCAGAAGCTATTCGTCAAAGTAAAGCGCAAGCCATTGCAGATTTAGAGCAGAACATGATGGACTTCCAACAAACTGCAAACGGTGAGTTACAGCAAGTGCAGGAATCGTTATTGAAGCCTTTGTATGATGAGCTTGATGCAGCAGTTGCTAAGCTTGCTAAGGCAGGCGGGTATACTTATGTTTTCGATTTAGGTGCTGGAAATTTAGTTTATGCTGGTGGAGAAGATTTGAGCGAAAAACTTCGCATAGAGTTGAAGATTCCCGCTCCTTCGCCTACAAGCCCTACTCAGAAATAATTGAAAGTACAATATTGAAATCCCGCTAGGCGGGATTTTTTTAGCCATGAATACAAATCCAATAGGCATATTCGATTCCGGAATTGGAGGGCTCACTGTGGCTAAGGCCATACAGAAAGTTCTTCCCAATGAATCGTTTATTTATTTCGGAGATACGGCCCACTTGCCATACGGCGATAAGTCACCCGATAGTATTCGCGCTTATTCAAATCGTATTGCAGAACTGTTAGTAGAAAATAAATGCAAGGCGATTGTTATTGCATGTAACACGGCTTCAGCGCATGCCTACAAGACTGTTGTTAAAAGTATTCCTTCTCACATACCCGTTATTAATGTTGTTGACCCTGTTGCGGCATATACAGCTGCGCATTATCAAAAAGGAAAGGTTGGAGTAATTGGAACAAAAGGAACCATTCAATCTCGTATTTACGTCAAGCGCATTGAAAAATTAAATCCAAATTTGAAGGTCCTTTCCAACGCAACTCCCTTGTTGGCTTCCATGATCGAAGAAGGATATTACAACAACAAAATTTCGCAAAGTATCATCGATAGCTATTTATCGAAATCATCTTTTAAAGGAATTGAAGCACTCATCTTGGGCTGTACGCATTATCCTTTAATAAAAAAAGAAGTCGAGAAATTTTATCAGCAGAAAATTGAAATCATCGACAGTGCTTCTGTTGTTGCTCAAGCGGTCTCCGATGTTTTGAAAAAGAAAGACATTCTCAACACAAGTAAGCGCAAACCGAAATACTCCTTTTGGGTTTCAGATTACACGGAATCTTTCGAAAAGAGCACAGCAATCTTCTTCAACCAAAAATTGAAATTGGTTGAAAAACGAATTTGGAAAGACGAACGTTATTAATGTTTGAAGTGACGAACACCTGTCATGTACATGGCCACGTTGTTCGCATTGCAATAGTCTATTGAAAGCTGATCTTTTATTGACCCTCCCGGTTGAACCACTGCAACAATCCCTGCATTCTTCGCAATTTCTACGCAATCTGGAAAAGGAAAAAATGCATCGCTGGCCATTGCACTTCCTTCCAAAGAAAATCCAAAATGTTTCGCTTTTTCAATGGCTTGTTGAAGCGCATCTACTCGAGAAGTTTGTCCTGTTCCACTTGCAAGTAAGGTGTTGTCTTTTGCAAAAACAATGGTGTTACTCTTTGTGTGTTTCACCAATTTATTTGCGAAGATCATGTCTTCAATGGATGCAGCGCTCGCTTCTGTATACGTTGCACATTTTAAGTCGGTGGCTGATTCTGTTGCACTGTCTTTTTCTTGAACCAAGTATCCATTCAAAATAGATCTTACTTGGGTTTGAAGAAGGGGAGTTTCTTTTATGATTAGAATGATTCGATTCGCTTTTAATTTCAATAATTCAACTGCTTCATTTGCGAATGAAGGAGCAATCACAACTTCACAAAAAAGTGAATTTATTTTTTCAGCTGTAGCTAAATCTATTTCGCCATTTGCAATGAGTACACCGCCGAAAGCAGAGGTGCTGTCGCAGGCTAATGCTGCTTCATAAGCCTCAACCATAGACGATCTTGTTGCCACGCCGCATGCATTGTTGTGTTTTAGGATAGCAAATGTTGGAGAGTCGTTTTTGAATTCAGCAATCAACTGAACCGCGGCTTCAACATCTAATAAATTGTTGTAGGAAAGTTCCTTTCCGTTAAGCTTCGTGAACAAAGCATCGAGGTCACCAAAGAAACATCCTTTCTGATGAGGATTTTCACCATAGCGTAAAACATGCGCGTTGCGTGAAGCTATGCGAAGAGAACCGTCTTGGTCTCCTTTGAAATAAGTGTAAATAGCAGAATCGTAATGTGAAGAAACTTCGAAGGCTTGTTTCGCGAAGTATTGTCTTTGCTCGAGAGAAGTCTCTCCCTTTTGATTGACAAGCAATTCATGAAGTGCGCTGTATTCATTTTTCGAAGGAACAATGACAACATCGTTGAAGTTTTTTGCAGCCCCGCGAATAAGTGCAATTCCTCCAATGTCAATCTTCTCGATGATGTCTTCATGCGAAGCCCCTGAAGCAACAGTTTTTTCAAACGGATATAAATCAACGATCACGCAATCGATAGCTGGAATGTTATATTTCGCAGCCTCTTCAAGGTCCTGAGCCTCATCTCTGCGGTATAAGATTCCGCCCAAAACACCAGGGTGAAGAGTCTTCACTCGTCCTCCAAAAATGCTCGGGTATCCGGTTAAATCTTCAACTGCCGTGACAGGAATACCCATGTTTTCAATGAAGGTTTGGGTACCACCCGTACTATATAATGTTATGCCTAAGAGGTGCATTTGCTCAACAATTGGCGCTAATCCATCTTTATCAAACACTGAAATAAGGGCAGAAGAAATTCTTTTATTCACGGCATTGAAAATTAAGTGGCGAATTTACAATGTAAATCAGGTAATTAGCTTTGCTTTTTTCAACAAGGGGAGATAATTCTCATATTTTAATTTTGTGCAACTTTTCGAGCCGTATATTTGATTACACAATATAAGGAGATCATACTTTGGCATTTTCACTAGGTAATCAGCCACACCCGTTTTTCGATACATTGAACACGCGTGTTGAACAGTATTTCACAACGAAAGGAATTAGCAGAACTGGTAATTGGAAAATTTATACAAAAGCTACCCTGCTTTTGGTTTCTATAGCCGTTGTTTACGCCTCTCTTTTGCTTTTTCAATCGTGGTCTGCGCAACTGATTTTGTGGGCAATATTGGGGATGATATTTTCCGCCATTGGTTTCAATTTAATGCATGACAGTGCTCATGGAAGTTTCTCTTCCAAGTCTTGGGTGAACCAGATGATGGGGTACTCATTGAATATTATTGGTGGAAATGTTTTTTTATGGAAGCTGAAGCACAACCAGCTTCATCACGTTTATACCAACGTTCATGGGGTAGATGAGGATATTGATGTAGAGCCTTTTTTACGTGTAAATGAGCAACAGAAAAAGTATTGGTTCCATAAATATCAACACATTTATTGGGCATTAATTTACGGTACCACCTACTTTTTATGGGTGTACATAAAGGATTTCAATAAGTATTTCACTCGGAAAATTGGTGAGACGGCAATCCGTAAAATTCCGCGCAGCGAGCATATCATTTTTTGGGTGAGCAAGTCGTTCTACGTGGCGGTTTTTTTAGTAACTCCACTTCTAGTTGTAGGTTGGGTTAAGGCATTAGTTGGATATGGAGTTATGCTTTTTGTTACGGGATGGATTATCGCAGTTGTGTTTCAATTGGCTCACATTGTTGAAGGAAGGTCTTTTCATTTGCCAGAGACTCAAGGTCGAACGTTGAAAGACGAATGGGCCGTTCACCAATTGAACACTACCGCAAACTTCGCTACAAAAAATAAGCTTGTTTCTTGGTTAACAGGTGGATTGAATTTCCAAGTAGAGCACCATCTTTTTCCGAGAATAAGTCATATACATTATCCGGCAATTAGCGGAATTGTGCGAGACACCTGTGAAGAATTTGGGTTGGAATATCAAGAATATCCGAATGTATTATCTGCCGTTCGGGCACACATTAGCCATTTACGTATTTTAGGAGCCGCATAAGTTGTATTTTTGTTCGAAAGGACCGAAAATAGATTTGTCTTATGGGAAGAATGTTTGAAAAGCGAAAGCACAAGATGTTCGCGCGCTATGATCGCATGGCTAAAGCCTTTACGCGCATAGGAAAAGAAATTGCAATGGCCGTGAAGGCCGGTGGGCCGGACCCGTCTTACAACCCACGTTTGCGTCAGTGTGTATCTAACGCCAAGGGTGTGAATATGCCCAAAGATCGCGTGGATGCCGCAATCAAAAGAGCTTCTAGTAAAGATGCAAGTAACTATGAAGAGGTAGTTTACGAAGGATATGGTCCTTACGGAATTCCAATTTTAGTTGAAACAGCTACCGACAATCCGACAAGAACTGTCGCAAATATTCGTTTGTATTTCAATAGGAGCGGTGGGCTCATGGGAAACAGCGGCTCATTGTCTTTCATTTTTGAACGCAAAGGTGTTTTCAGATTGGCCATGGATCAAATTCCTTCTTGGGAAGAATTGGAATTGGAATTGATTGATCACGGACTTGATAGTTCAGAGCAGGAGGAGAATGAAATGGTTGTTTATACGGCGTTTTCAGACTTTGGAAATATGCAGAAGGCTTTAGAAGACCGCGGAATTGTTCCAACTAAAGCTGGATTGGAGAGAATTCCAAATACCTACGCGGAGATTACTGAAGAACAAACCGATGAGATTTTAGAATTGATTGAAAAGATTGAGGCCGACGAAGATGTTCTAGCAGTCTATCACAATTTAGGATAATGAAAAAAATAATTTTCTTGTTAGTCGTAACATCCTTGTTTGCGGCGTGTACGAAAGATCCAGGAACAGGAGGGGCAGGCACTATTTCAGGAACTATTTTGAAGGAGTATCGTGTGGTTTTAACCAATCCGGCTACTGCAATATATACCGTACCTGCAGCAGATGTGGAAGTTTACATTGTCTATGGTGAACATCTTTCTCCAGACGACAAAGTGATGTCTGATTACGAAGGAAATTTCGAATTCAGAAATCTTCGCAAAGGAAAATACACCGTTTATACCTACAGCAGAGACACAACAGGACAAAATCCACCGACTACAGATCCAATGAAAATGGTTGTGCTGAAAGAGGTTGAACTCACAGACAACGAAGACCACGCGATTGTTTCAGATTTAACCATCTATGACACGCCTTAATAGCGCGTTACTTTTTTTTGTTCTTCTCGCTTCGTTTGGTTCTGCGCAGAATGTCAACGATGCAGGAATGTGGAATGCCTTTTCCTTTTCCAGCGACATCAAAGATTTAACTCCGTGGAAGGATCCAAAAATTTTTAAAGATTGGTCGGTGCATGTTGATCCTGAAATGCGGTTCGATGAAAATTGTTCTCGCTTGAATGGTTATTTCGTGGATTTGGGAACCGAAAAAAAATGGTCGAAGTATGTTCTGACATCTGTAGAGTATCGTCTTGGAACTAAACGCGAAGAGTCTTGGTATAACTTAAGAACCCGATGGTCTATGGGCGGGCAACTATCTCTTCCAATAAAAGATTTTAAATTGTCTTCTACCACGCGTTATCAGTTCGCGCAAGTTCTTTCAAGCGATGTAGATATGAAGTCTACTTGGCGTCAAAAGGTAAGTTTAGAATATGGCGGATGGGAGAATTTCGGAATTCAAATAAGCCACGAAATTTTCTTTCTACCCATTACTCTTGAGAATACGAATTGGCGTAGCCAGCTTTCTTTGAAATATAAGCTAGATAAGTCGAATGCCTTCTCTGTTGGGTATTTGGTGCAACGCGATCTTTCGAATGCCGATATGGATTTTGTGATTCTCACGGGATATAAGTGGGAATTCAATAAGAAAAAGGATAAGGGCTTAGACTTGAAATGAATTGTCGGAATTAGCAAAGAGCTTTCAAGTGGAATTTGTTAACTTCGGGAATCTTAATCTGAACTATGAAGAAACTAATTTTATTTTTTGCAGGTGTTGCTCTGATACTATCGGTTCATGCGCAGCAAGGAACAACTTGCGATAATCCCATTCCACTAACAACAATCGGAAGTTATGTAGCGGATTTCGAAGATACTTGGTATACCTATACTCCGAGTGAATCAGGAATTACGGTCATTTCAACTTGTGGAAGCAACAGTTGCGATACCAAAATTTGGGTTTATTCAGCGTGCATTGCGGCTCCCACTGAGTGGGCCGAAGGGACTTATTCTTACAACGATGATTATTGTGGTTTGCAGGCTTACCTCGAGGTAAACCTCATTGCGGGAACAACCTATTTTATTAGAATTGGTGATTATTATACAGACTGTCCCGCTTCGGTAAATTTTAGTATTTCTTACCAGGGTCAAATTTTCGGCTGTACAAATCCAACGGCGTGTAATTTCAATCCAATGGCTACTGCTGATGACGGTTCATGTGCATTTTTTCCAAGTGACCTTTGCTCGCAACCCGATTTGAGATTTGACAGTTTGGCCCTAGTGAATTCACTTTACATTAGTCAAATTGCTGCAGCTAGTTGCGATATTCAGGAGGGCTGTGTTACAGGGTATGGAAATCGATGGATCATCGGATTTAGCTCTAAAATTGACAACATCGGACAAGCCGATTATTACATAGGAAATCCAGCATCAAATCCTCAAATGTTTAGCACTGTGAATTGTCATGGTCATGCCCACTACGAAGGTTATGGTGATTATAGATTAATGGATTCCAATGGAGATTTGGTTCCTGTAGGGCATAAAAACGGATTCTGTGTCATGGATCTTTGCGGCATGGGTCAGTACAATTGTTCAGACATGGGAATATCCTCAGGATGTTACGATGTCTATGGCGCCGGTACACAATGCCAATGGCTAGATATTACTGAAATTCCAGCAGGTCAATACCGCTTCGTAGCATTGGTAAACCCCAACTACTTGCCTGATGCTTTAGGTAGATATGAGAGCAACACACAGAACAATGCGGTTTCAATTTGCCTAGAAATTTTTTGGAACAATGGAGTACCAACGTTTCAATTAATGTCAGATTGCCCTTCATACGTGGATTGTGCGGGAAACCTGAACGGATCGGCTGAATTGGATTGCAATGGCATGTGTAACGGGCCATCAATTTTTGGAGATGTTAATCCAGATAACGATTTAAATGTGTCAGATGTTAGTGTCTATATGGGAATTTTATCGCAAGAAAGTATTATCGCAACAACTTGCAATGACTTAAATGCAAATGGTGAAATTTCTGTCTATGATATATTTTTAGCACAATGGTGCATGAACGGTGGAAATGGCGGTTCTACTCTTACGAACGCATGCGATTTTCCTAGAAACATAGTGAATGTGAACACTTCAGCAGGTTTGTCTATTTCGAATTTTAATGATACTGAAGGATATATAGATGTTGAATTGGTCAGCGCGATTGATGATGTAACTGCCTATCAATTTGAAGTTTCAGGTGCAGACGTTATTGGAGTTTCTAGTTTAATAGATCCTACTATTTTCAGTTGTGAAACAGGATTCAACACCTTTACAGAATCTGTTTTCGCCGTCTCCAATATTTACGGAAATAAAATCGAGAACAGTTTTTCCCCCATCAGCTTGTGCCGAGTTTATTTAGCAAATTATGGGAATAATGAAATTTGTATAGATGAAGTTGTAGATATCATTAACAACAACGCGGAAAGAATTCCTTCCTATGTATACGGATCTTGCGTTCAGGGGATAAATGTATCGGAACTCACTAATCTTCTCACGACATCAACCGAAGTATTTCCGAATCCAGCATCGAATGAAATTCGTTTGCGTGTTAATGCGTTGAGTGAGGGCACAACTCATGTTGCTATTCAAGATGCAACAGGAAGAACCATTAAGATTATTTCTGCTTTAAGTCTGAATGTTTGGAATACACTTGAAGTTTCTGACCTTTCTTCCGGCGTTTATACCATTCATCCATTTAATTCCACAAGTAAGGGAAACTCTATTAGATTTGTCAAATTGTAATTTATATTATGCGTTACACAGCTCTTTCTTCAACTCATTATTCAAACAATCGCAAACGCTTCGCTTCTCGCATGGAAGAGAAAGGGTTGGCTATTTTTACGAGTAACGATATTTATCCAACCAGCGCCGACGGTACTTTGCCGTTTAAGCAGCACAGCGATATTTTTTATTTGACGGGTGTTGATCAGGAAGAAACCATGTTGATTCTGTTTCCAGATGCTACAAATCCTGCACATAGAGAAATGCTTTTTGTTCGCGAAACGAATGATCACATTGCTGTTTGGGAAGGAGCGAAATTGAATAAGGCGCAAGCGAAAGATCGCACTGGAGTAAACACCATTTACTGGACCACTGAGTTCGAGAAAATGCTTCATACCGTTATCGGTGAAGCCTCTTCAATTTACTTGAATAGCAACGAGCATTCACGCGCTACCATTGAGGTACAGACGCGTGAAATGCGCTTGTCTAAATGGTTCCGTGAAAAATATCCTCATCATACTATTGACAGATCGGCTCCAATCATGCACGCTTTGCGCGCTGTGAAAGACGAAGAGGAAATTGCACAAATTCAAAAGGCAGTGGACATTACGCACAACGGTTTGTTGCGTGTGATGAAATTGATACGTCCAGGTGTTATGGAATATGTGATTGAAGCGGAATTTGCTCACGAGTTTTTAAGCAATGGTTCTCGCGGATTTGGTTATACGCCAATTATTGCATCAGGTGAAAGTGCTTGTGTTTTGCATTACATAGACAATGACAAACCTTGTAAAGAAGGTGATGTAATACTTCTAGATGTAGGCGCCGAGTATGGAAATTACTCTGCTGACATGACTCGCTGTTTGCCTGTAAGTGGAAAATTCACAGAGCGTCAGAAGGACGTTTACAACGCAGTTCTCTCAGTTATGAAACAAGCTACGGCTTTTTTGAAGCCAGGTGTAATCATGTCTGAATACCACGTGGCAGTAGGCGAGATGATGACCGTTGAATTGTTGAAGTTGAATTTGATTTCGGAAGAAGACGTGAAGAATCAAAGCTCTTCTTGGCCTGCATATAAGAAATATTTCATGCACGGAACTTCTCACTTCTTGGGATTAGATGTTCACGATGTTGGAAATTGGAACAAACCTATTGAAGTAGGAAACGTCTTTACCGTTGAACCGGGCATTTATATTCCAGAAGAAAATTTAGGCATTCGTTTAGAGAATAACATTGTTATTACCGAAAACGGAAACCGCGATTTATTCGCGAATTTCCCGTTGGAAGTGGAAGAGATTGAGGCGTTGTGTGCTAAATAATTAGAGCGCAACTTCTTTCAACGTACCGGTTTTCGTGTAAGCTAAATATCCACGAACAGGCTTGTCCGTTGCGGCTTGTAGCGCAGACATGTAGTTTTTCACTTGTTGAAAATGCTTGTCCATTTCTGCTCCTGTCTTGAAGTCATACACTTCAACATAGTCTTTCCCTAAATGAATTCGATCTGGACGAGCCACTTCGCGCACGTTCACTTGAATGTCATGCTCGGTGAGTACTTCGTCAGTTGTATTAAATATTTGCTGAAAGGAATCGTTCATGAGCGTAGCTTTCACCTGATTCGAAAGAAGTTCTTTTTCGTTTTGCTGAAGTTCGGTGTGTTCAAAAATGTAATTCGAAAGTGATACTTCCCATGTGTTGAAATGATTTAATGTGGAAAGACAAGCGTGCAAGTGATTTCCCATAACAAGGGCTTCTTTTCCATCCATATCTTTTCGTTTGGTTTCGCGCATACGGAAGTCAGGCTGCACGGCGTTTAAGCGAGTTCCATCGAGAAGGGCAACTGCTCTTTCTTCTTCTTTTTCCTCTTTCACATGCAGCACTTTTTCTCCGAAGTGAAATTTATTCAGTCCAGCGTGATGGGTGTTGAAGTAGTCGTAGAGATAAGTATTTAATGCGCTATTCGTTGAGGATGGTTTGCTTTCAGTTAGAAAATACAATCGGTCCTCCGGACGTGTGAGTGCTACATAGAGCAGGTTCATATCGTCGAGTAAAATCTTGTTGTTTTCTGTTCGAATTTCTT
The DNA here is from genome assembly GCA_947466425.1 of Flavobacteriales bacterium. GTDB lineage: Bacteria > Bacteroidota > Bacteroidia > Flavobacteriales_D > Sanyastnellaceae > CAIZGX01. Next base: position 15,866 of record CANIBZ010000008.1, on the reverse strand, counting down.
CCGGCTCATCTTCCTTGGGCGATTTGGTTGGCGTGAAATTGATAAGCCCTTTAGTGAACCCTGGATGCACATCTGGGGCCTGAACCCACAATGTTTGATTCGGATGTTTTGTATCGAATTTTGGAAAGATAACAACTGGAAATTGCAATCCTTTGCTTTTGTGAATGGTTAGAATACGAACTGCATTTTGCTTTGCACCACTTTGAATGTAAAGCTTGCCTCTGTTGTCGTTCCACCAATCTGTCATTTCTGAAAATCCCATTCCGTTCTTGTGCGAAAGTTGGAGTAATTGATTTTCGAAGAACTCTAAATACACATCGAATGGCAATTGGAAGTAACGAATCAACTCTTGAATACATTCAAACGGATGTGCGTTGTCCTTCACAATGTTTCGAAGTCCCGGATAATTTTCGTCGAGAAATTCATTTACTTTGAATCGAAGTTTTCCTTTTTCCAACTGTTCAACATACGTTGAAATAATTTCACTGTAGTTGAATTTATCTGGAAACACATCGCAGATTCTTCGGATTAAATTGAAACGATAAAAATTCTCGGTCTCTTTTCCGAAGTAGTTGATGCACGCCATAAGCAGCTGCACTTCATTGGAATTTTGAACCAAGAAACTGTCCTCAGTGGTCAACGGAATTTTTTCGGTTTGTTGAAGAATGAATTCTGAAATTTTTGTCGATTCCGATTTGCCTTTCCGAGTAAGAATGGCAATATCGCCCCACTCATATCCGTCTGCTTTGCATTCACGAATAGCATCTACTATTCCATTCAGCATGTGTAGATCGCCTGAATCTTTTCGATCAACTACAGTGGTTTGAACTTCAACATAACCCGGATGGTCTTTGCTACATTCTTGTTCGTGCTTATCGTACACATCTTGCAGCGGACCTAGCTTTTCTTTCAGCGCACCGAAAAGTGTGTTGTTGAATTCAATGATGGCCTTGCCACTTCTTCGGTTTGTATTTAGTACTTCTTCTTTGTAGGCATCGTTTAGCAAGTGTTGCATGGTATCCGAAGCACCGTCATACAATTTTGGAAGTCGAACGAACTGCTCAACATTTCCGTTTCTCCAACGATAAATACTCTGCTTTCCATCTCCAACTACCAGATTGAAATTTCCCTGCGCAATGGCGTTTTCGAAAAGAGGAAGGAAATTCTTCCACTGCATTTCAGAAGTGTCTTGAAACTCATCTATAAGAATGTGGTGGAACCGTTCACCTGCGCGCTCATAAATAAACGGAGCAGTGCTTTCTTGAACTACGGCAGAAACGATTGCATGGAAGTCTGAAATGAGCAAAAGGTTTTCTTCCGTTTTAATTCGTTGACTTACTTCGCTCAGTTTGCTAAGTAAACCAATAGTGAATATGCGAGGTAAGATTTTAATGATGCGGTTAAATTCATGTTTTTTATCTCCGGATACCCATTCAATCGCGTATTCAGCTGTTTCATTGAGCAGTCCGTTCATTGCTTCAACTTCCGCTTGATTCGGTTTGCCCCATCCTTTTTCAAGTACTTTGAACAAATTACTACCGGGATTTTCAAATCCGCCAGAGCGAATTTTTCTCAAATAGGAAATGGTTCCCCTTCCGCTGTTAAAGAAATCTTGCGGCGTGAGATTCTTTTCTTCAATTAAATTCAAAACGGTATCTAACCGATCGAAAAGTTCTTGCGTGAGTTCTTGAAGTTTATTTTGAAATGCCTTTTTAATTGTTTCGTATTCGGTAATGTGCAAATTTTCGAATAAACCAATAATGCTTCGAGCATCTTCCTTCACCAACTGCCTAGAAATTCCGAGCATCCCTTTTTTAACATTCCAATCTTCTTCCTCTTCGAAATTACTCATGACGTAATTCTCTAAATAGGTGGTGAGCTCTGTGTCTTGACCAACTTCATCGAGACAGGCATCGACACATTGCTCGAGAAATTTCTCTGTATCCATTTCAATGGAGAAGTCGGGATGTATTTGAAGATCCTTCGCGAAGGCACGTACTATGCGGTGCGTAAAGCTATCGATGGTGCTTATGCTCAAACGTGAATAATTGTGAAGCATGTGCGAAAGAGTTTTTCGCGCACGCTCTTGCAAGATCATCGGAGAAACATCGAGCTCTTTTCGAATGTCGTTGAACAATTCATTCTTTCCTTCCAATGCTTTTGGAAAGGTGAATTCATGCAGTCTTTCCATTACGCGCTCCTTCATTTCAGAAGCAGCGGCATTGGTGAACGTTATTGCAAGAATATGGCTGTAGGCAAAGGCTTCTTCGCTCTTTAAACTTAAAAAAAGGAAGTGTCTAACCAGGGCATAAGTCTTACCGCTGCCCGCAGAACTTTTTAAAACAAGAAAGGGTTCTTTTTCCATCAATTGAAAATCAATTATGCGAATTGAATGTTATCTTTAATTCGTGAAGTGAAAGTAAATCCATGTAGCAATGAAAATGAAAATTGTGAATAATTATTTCTTCGTCGTTCTACTGAGTGTATTCTTCATGGCTTGCGGTGACGACAATCCCGCAACTCCGGAGACTAAGGTTCATTTGAAATTCATTCCAACCTTCAACGGTCAGCCGCTTTCCATTGATTCGGTTTATACCAATGCCTTTGGGCAACAGCTTCGAGTTGAAAACATTCAATTTTACTTGTCGAATATTTATACCCACAACGGTTCTGATTCTACCTTATTGAAACAAGCTTTTTTGTTTACTCTTCTTGAACCACAGACGCTTTCGTTGAATGTTTCTCCGCAAACATTTTCTTCACTTTCTTTCGGTGTGGGAGTGCCTGGTAGTCTGAATAAAAATGTTGATCCTTCGCAATACGCGAATTCCAATCCGCTGAGTGTTCAAGGTTCCAACGGCATGTTTTGGTACTGGAACACCGGTTATATTTTTGTGAAGGTGGAAGGAAGGTATGAGCTAACGGGCTCGCCCAATGCGCCGTTGATGGATTCGTACGCATTCCATTTGGGCGACGATCCGTTGTACCGCGTTTTGCATTTCAATACTGGAAATGTAAGTTTGGCGGAAGGAGATTCACGCACGTTTAACATTGAAGTTGCCATTGACAGTGTGTTCAATAGACCCGTTGATTCAATTGATTTGTCTATTGACAATCTTACGCACACGACTTCAAATTTTCCTTTGGCAGAGCGCGTGACGAACAATTTTGTTTCAGCGTTTCATCTTCAATGAGAATATTAGTTTTCTTTTTTTTGGTAGCTGGAATCCTTTTCGGATGTGCCGAGCCAGGATTGCAGGACAAACCTATTTCATTCAAACAACCGCATTATTTTCCACCCATAAATTTCCCAGAAGGAAATGAACCCACACAATTTCGATTCGAATTGGGAAAAAAATTGTTTTACGAAAAACAATTGTCGAAGAACGAAGATCAGTCTTGCGCCTCTTGTCACAGACTTCCTGCGGCCTTTACCGATGGAAGAGCGGTTTCTTCCTTCCATGAAAATGAATTCGCTCGTAACGCACCCACCCTTGGGAACTTGGCGTGGTCTCCTTATTTCATGAGCGAAGGCGGAGTGCCAACATTGGAATTACAAGCGCTCGGACCCATACATGAAAAGCATGAATTAGCGCTGAATATGGAAGGAGTCATTGACCGATTGAAGTCAAGAGGAAATTATTCAGCATTAAGCCAGGCAGCCTATGGCAGAGAATTGGATGCGTTTGTGATTACGCGCGCTTTGGCTTGTTTTGAGCGAGCTTTAATCAGTGGTGATTCAAAATTCGATCGTTATTATTTTTTGAAGTCGAATGATTATTCCGAATTGGAAAAGCGAGGAATGGAATTATTTTTTTCTGAACGCACACAATGCGGCAGTTGTCATGCGCTTCCGTTTTTTACAGACTACCAGTTTTATAGTTTGGGTTTGGAAGATGCCGACATTGGATTGGAGCGCAGAACTTATTCGGCCGCGGATAGGGGTAAGTTCAAGACTCCAACTTTGCGCAATATAGAATTGACAGCGCCTTACATGCACAACGGTTCCATGAGTTCGTTGGAAGAAGTCGTTTCCTTTTACAACAATGGGGGTGGAACGCGATCAACGAAAGATTCAAGAGTAAAAGCGCTTAATTTTTCGAAGGAGGAAGAGGCGGCGTTGGTTGCTTTTCTGAAGACGTTGACCGATTGGAATTTTGTTCAGCATGAAAAATTTTTATCGGCTGAGGAAGATTAGCGAATGAAATAAATTTGTTTGTTCTTTCTCGCGTATTTTTGAAGTATGACGCCTAGGAGGTTTACATTCTTTTTTCTTATTGCTTTAGCAAGTCTCTTGTGGACCTGCAAGCATGAGGCGCCTGAAGGTCCCATGGCCACTCCATACGATCTCGTTATTCCTCCGTTTTTTCCTCCAATGGATATTCCCAGTGATAATCCTTTAACGGTGGAAGGTGTGAATTTGGGACGTTATTTATTTTGGGAAAAAAAATTAAGTGGAAACGACGCCATGTCATGTGGAACGTGTCATTTACCTGAGCACGGTTTTTCAGACCCACGTCAGTATTCAATTGGAATAAATGGCGAAGTGGGCACACGTCAAGCCATGCCACTCGTAAACATGGGTTGGTCAACGACATTTTTTTGGGACGGAAGGGCACCTTCGTTGGAAGATCAAATTGTTGGTCCGGTTGAGAACCCCATTGAAATGAATGAGGATTGGAATCATGCCGTTGAGCAAATAGATGCCGACGCTATGTATGACGCGTTATTCTACAAAGCCTATGGATCAACGGAAGTAACGAAAGAAAAAATTGTGAAGGCCATTGCTTCATTTTTAAGAACCATGATTTCATCAAATTCGAAATTCGATAAACAGCGAATAGGGCAGTACCAGTTTACCCCGGAAGAGTTTCATGGATTCAATTTGTTTTTGTCGGAAGGAGGAAGTCCGGATCAGGTTCCTGGTGGAAGTTTCGGTGCGGATTGTTTCCATTGTCACGGATTCGGAAGCATGCAAATGAGCGATTATTTGTTTCACAACAACGGGCTAGATGCAACGTTCAGCGATTTAGGTCGCGGAGGAATAACAGGGAGTATTTACGACAATGGAAAATTCAAAACACCTACCTTGCGAAATGTAGAATTGTCTGGACCGTACATGCATGACGGAAGATTCACAACGTTGGAGCAAGTGATAGAGCACTACAACAGCGGTGGAACACCGAGTGCAACGATAGATCCGTTTATGAAATTTACAGTAGGCGGATTGCAATTGAGCGCACAATCGAAGTCGGATTTGATTTCGTTTTTGAAATGTTTAACCGACACCTCTTTTTTACAAAACCCTGCATTTTCTGACCCACATGAATGACAAGCAAATACGATTTTTAGAGGAAGCGCGAAGAAATGTGAAAGAGAATAAGAAACTCTTCAATCGATTAGCCAAAAAGAAAAAGATCGATGATGTTTTTCATGCATTGCACAAGCAGGTTTTTGCAAAGACTGATTGCTTAACCTGCGGAAATTGTTGCAGAACCACGAGTCCAATTTTTCGCGATGTGGATATTGAACGCATTGCAAAGCACTTGGGAATGCGCGTTGCAGATTTTACAGATAAGTATTTGCATATGGATGAAATGAGTGATTGGGTGCTGAATTCAAGTCCATGTTCGTTCTTGAATTTGGAAGACAACAGTTGCAACATCTATGAAGTTAGGCCGAAGGCTTGCCGTGAATACCCGCATACCGATCGGAAAAACATGAATCAAATCATGAGTTTAACATTTAGGAACACGCTTATTTGTCCCGCTGTGGCTGAGATGGCACAGAGTCTTAAACTTACCGAAGGTTAGTTGTCGAAAACTTCGAAAGAGCGGTCGATTTCTTGTTGAAAAAACTTCTCTCTTTGTGTGAACCTTTTTTAATTCAGTTCGTAGGATACACACATGAGAAGAGCGTTACTCGTTATACTATTTCTTTCTTCGTTATATGCCGTAAGTGCGCAATGTCCGAGTGTCTTTGATTATGACGGGAACGTTGTAACTACACCTTATTGGTTTGGTTGCTCGGGTGGGAATTTTTCACTCAACCTACAACCATCCGGAACGTGGGACAATTACACCGTTGATTGGGGCGATGGTTCCGCAGCAAACACGGGTCTAACCTGGTCAAGTCCAACTGTTCTTCAACATACTTATGCTGCTGCTGTAGATACCTTTGTTGTGAGTATTGTTGAAGGAGGAACGGGTTGTTCCGTTACCGGTGTGGTAGTTATGGAACAGCCAACCAATGCATCTATTCAAGTTCCTGGAAACGCAACCACACAAGTGTGTGCTCCGGCCTCTGTAGAATTTGTAAACTCTTCAACGAATGTTTCTGAAACAACGCAGTTCACTTGGAACTTCGGTGATGGATCTCCGCTCATAGCATTTGGTGCTTCCAACTGGAACGAAGTAGTAAGTCATTTGTACAACAGTTCAAGCGCAATCAATTGTGAAACTACGGTCTCTTTAACGGCGTCCAACTATTGTAATATTCTTCAAGGAAATCCCTCGGTCGCCACTTTCAATCCTGTGAATGTATGGACGCTTGATCAGGCGCAAATTGGTGCTTCTGCCATTACGCAATGTTTTCCTTCCACCTCGTTCACGTTTAACAACACGACCATTCGCAATTGTTTGAATCAAGGAAATACCTTTCAACGACAAGAGCGTTGGAATTTTGGTAACTATTGGGGGCAAGGAGTTGATTCGGTAACGGCCTGGATGCCTTGGCCACCAAGCCTTCCGCAAACGATTTCGTTTCCGGGGATAGGAGATTACACTGTAACATTATCGGATAGCAGTTATTGTGGCGTTGTTCAACAGTCGATAACCGTTCACGTTGTAGCGCCTCCAGTGGCGAGTATTTCGGCTTCAACGGATACGATTTGTTCGGGCGGACAAGTAACATTCTACCAAGGTTCTTCAGGAAACAATCAGTCTTACCAATGGAACTTCGGTAACAATAACAACTGGCAGAATTTAGGAAGTGGAAATGTGAACTTCACGTTCAATACTGCAGGGACTTTTACTATTAGTAATCGAGTTTACAACAACGGATGGGGCAGTGCTTGTGCAGATACCGCAACTGTTGTAGTGACGGTGCTACCGAGTCCGACTGCGAGTATTACGGCTTCTCCATCCCAAGCATGTGATTCGTTAACTACTGCGCTCAACGTAGTATCGAATTCAGGAATTTTATTCAATTGGAATTTAGGCTCATTTGGAACATACACGGGTCAGACGCCTGATACGTTGACCATTACTGCTCCAGGCAATTACAACATTTCTGTTTTGGCGACCAGCGCAAACGGATGTACGAAGACAGATACAGAGGTCTTGCACGTTTACGCAACACCCGTTCCTGCATTCACAGTTACGAGTCCGTGTGTGGGTGCAAATGCCATCTTTACCAATACTTCGGTAACTGCTCCGGGAAATCCGATAACGAGCGCACAATGGACGTTTGGCGATGGAGGAACTTCAAATCAATTAACTCCAACGCATGTTTACAATGCTGAAGGAACTTTTCCGATAACATTAAACATTAGCACACCTTATTGTTCTGCTAGCAATCAAGGAAATATTACAGTTCATCCGAATCCAACTGCATCGTTCACCCAAGATATTGTTTCCGGTTGCCAACCGCTGGAAGTCGCGTTTACCAATACTTCCCAAGGTGCCACTTCTTTTTCTTGGAATTTTAATGACGGTCCTCTTTCAACAAATACAAATGAGACACACGTGTTTGGAAACAACACGATTTACAATTTGCCCTACAACGTTGTGCTTACCGCAACAAATCAATTTGGGTGCACGAATACTCAGAGTAGTGTGGTCACTGTATTGGGTGGTGCTGTTGCGAATTTCGAAATTGCAAACAATGAATTGGGTTGTTCAACTGCTCCTGTTGCGTTTAACAATTTGTCGTTAGGTGCCTCTTCTTATGCATGGAATTTTGGAGATGGCGCAACGTCGAGTGTTGAAGATCCGAGTCATGGGTACAACAACAACAGTGGATTCTTGTGGTGGTACGATGTGACGTTGGTGGCTTATTCGAGTGGAGGATGTTTGGATACAGCGACATTGGCGCTTCCTATATATCCAATTTTGGATATTCAACTTCCATTTACTTCGTTGGCTGGGTGTTCTCCGTTTAGCGCGCAGATGCCGGCCATTGGAGGTGTTCAAGGGTTTGACTGGAACTTCGGTGATGGATTTACTTCATCGCTTATTTCACCGGTTCACACGTACAATAATCTAACGAATGCGATTCAGAATTTTACGGTTTCGTTGGTGGGTGAATCGGCATTCGGTTGCTTCGACAGCACCTCGTTTCCGGTAACGATTTATCCGCAACCGCATGCATCATTTTCGCAAACCGATGATGATGGTTGTGCGCCGATAACGATTGGGTTTGCGAATACTTCTACAAATGCGACGACGTATGTTTGGAATTATGGCGATGGTAGTAGTTCAACGGGGTTGAATGGATCGCATTTGTATACCAACGCCACCGGCGTTCCCAATACATGGAATGTTAGTTTGATTGCATCTTCCATTGGCGGATGTGCGGATACGGTGAGCAACGATGTGCTTATTTATCCGCCATTGATTTTCCCGTTGTTCAATCCAACGGTTTCAGGCTGTTCGCCTTTCACGTTTGAAGCGCCGTTATTTCCGGGTGTTTCAAATTACGCGTGGAGCTTCGGGAACGGCGATGTGTCAACCGCCGCAACTCCTTCATACACATATCAAAATCTTTCAGGAACTACTGCGAATTACACAGTTCATTTGGTAGGAACTTCCATCTACGGTTGCACCGATGCCGAGACCTATTTCGTTCATGTTTATCCGGAAGTAAATGCAGCATTTACTTATTCAGATATTGCAGGTTGCGGACCACTTGAAGTGAATTTTCAAAACACATCGTTGAATGGAAATCAATTCGAATGGAATTTCGGAGATGGAATCTTTGCAAATACCGCCGACGTTTCTCATACGTTCTACAACATTAACGGTGTACTGAATACCTTTGAAACAGAGTTAACAGTGACTTCGGCACAAGGATGTTCAGACAGCGCAAGCGTTGCAGTTCAAGTGAGTCCTTCTCTCGATTTGCAATGGTCAATGCCTGTGGTTGTAGGATGTTCACCTTTCACCCTTCAAACTCCTTACATGCCTGGTGGATCTACTTATGTTTGGAATTTCGGCGATGGAACTACTTCCATTAACACTTCTCCAATGCACACATATGTGAATAACACGCTTTCACCGCAGCAATTCACGGTAACATGCTATTCTGAAAACAGTTTCGGATGCGCAGATAGTATTTCATTCCAAGTAACAGTAAATCCGCAGGCGATAGCGAATCTTTCCACACAGCAGTATTCTGGTTGTTCACCGTTGAACGTGACGTTCGAAAACAATTCGCTGTTGGCATTGAGTTACAATTGGAATTATGGAAACGGACAAACAAGCACAACCTCAGCGCCATCACATGATTTCTTGTATGTAAACAATACCGCTCAGCCTGTTACCTACACAGCCGTCTTGCAAGCGAATCAAGTGAGCACCTGTTCAAGCATCGATACTGTTCTGATTACCGTTTATCCTTCAGTAACAGCGAGCTTCTCTTGGACGGGAGCTGCATGTGCCAGTGTTCAAGCGCAATTCAACAACACATCTACAGTAGGAACTTCGGCCGAATGGACGTTCGGTGACGGATTTTATTCGAACGCGTTCAACCCGTATCACCTCTATTCCAACAATGGACTTCAAGATTTGAATTACACAGTGTCGCTGATTTCGAACAGTGTATTCGGTTGTTCAGATACCGTAACTCATCCGCTAACTGTCTTGTATTCTCCGAATGCGATTGCATCCATCGATACTGTATATGGTTGCTATCCGTTGAATGTAGATTTAACGAACGCCTCACAAGGAGCAAATGCTTATTCATGGGAGTATGGCGACGCATTGAATTCAACGACATCAGCCGCGCAACATACGCATACGTATTTCAATTTATCGAATCAATCGCAGACTTATCAGATTACGCTCACGGTTGAAGCACCAAATGGATGCACAGACGTTTGGACAGATCAGGTAACTGTTCTTCCGCAAGTAGTGGCCGATGCCGATGTAATTGTTTCAGGATGTAATCCGGTTGAAGTTGTCTTCGATAATCAAAGCACTGGCGCAACATCTTACTTCTGGAATTTAGGAAACGGAGATACCAGCACAAGCTTTAATGAGCAAGGAACGTTTTACAATCCGTATCCAGTAGACACCACATTTGTTGTTAGCTTAACGGCGACGAATATTTACGGATGTGAAGTGACCACGGATTTGTGGGTTGTTGTGCATCCTTTTCCAACCGCTGCATTTACAGCAACGCCCTTGGTTCAAACTTGGCCAAATAATGTCGTGAACTTGCAAGAGAATGCAATAGGATGGAACCTCGGTTATCATTGGACGTTGGAAGACGGATCAGAGTACTATGTTCCAAATCCGGGAGATCATGTATTTCCAACATGGGGAACATACAACATTGAATTGATCGTGAATGAAGGGCTGTGCACCGATACCACCGCCCAGAGCATAACCATTATTCCTCCGGCGCCTGTTGCCTTGTTTGAAGGCAATGGTGAAGGTTGTGTTCCATTGACTGTTACCATGAATAATCTTTCGCAATATGCCGATAGCTATGAGTGGTTCTTCAGTGACGGCGGATACACCACTTCTGACAATCCTGTTTATACGTTTTACCAAGCCGGTGTTTTCGGAGCAACCTTGGTGGTTCACGGATTCGATGGAACGAATGACACATTGGAACTCACGAATCTATTTATCGTGCACGCCAACGCTGTTGCTTCTTTCACCGTGAATCCGCATCAAGTAGTTATACCAGATCAACCCGTTTTATGTCAGAACGCAAGTGATAACGCTTCAATTTTCGAATGGTCATTCGGTGACGGTTTTGTAAGTAATGAAATTAGCCCGAAACACTTTTACGATACCGAAGGTGTATTCAGTATTCAGTTAATCGCGAATAACGAATTCAATTGTCCAGATACCCTGGTGCTTACAGATGTCGTTTTCGCATTCGGCGATGGTTACCTTGAATTCCCCAATGCGTTTACTCCCAATACCAGTGGTCCTGGAGATGGTATTTATGATCCTTATGGTTACTCTAACGATATATTTTGTCCGCTTCACAAAGGTGTGGTATCATACGAACTTCAAATCTTCAATAAGTGGGGAGAGCAAATTTTTGAAACGAACGACATTCAACGTGGATGGGACGGATATTACCGAGGGGTATTGAGTAAGGAAGATGTCTATGCATGGAAAGCATCGGTTACATTTTCGAATGGAACAAGTAAAATCATGACTGGAGATTTAACACTTTTAGCACGATGAAAAACACTATGAACATCAGACATATTTTCTTCGCGATAGTGTTATTGCTAGAAATGAATGCCGTTGCGCAAGATCAGCAATACTCACAGTTCTATTCAGCTCCAACGCTTCTTAATCCTGCTTTTGCCGGTGCTTCAGCGCAAAGCAGATTGAGTTCATTGTACCGAAATCAATGGTCAATGATACCTGGGGGATTCAAGTCTTATCGTTTCGCATATGACCATTATGCACCCTCCATTAACAGTGGGTTTGGAATTATTGCGGGTAGTGACAAATTGGGAACGGGAAGTTTGAAAACCTCTTCCATTCAACTGCAATATGCCTATGAAGTAAAAGTGAAGCATGGTTTATTTTTTCGACCCGCTTTACAATTTGGATTCGTAAACAAAACATTGGATTTTGGAAACTTAGTTTTTTATGATCAAATGATTCGTGATGGGGACCCTAGCTACGAAGGAATTTCTTATGGCCCAGCGAAATATTTCGATGCATCTGCTGGGGCATTACTTTATTCTGCAAAAGCTTGGATGGGTGTTTCTGTGTATCACATGAACAAACCGAATGAAGCTATTTACAACGCAACCACTGAGATTATTCCGACGAGACTTTCGGTTCATGGAGGGTTGCGAACGAAGATTAAATCTAACTATTATTCTAAAGTTGGAAAGGATTTGGTTTTTGCATTTAACTACCAGGCCCAGGGTAAATTCGATCAATTAGATATTGGAGTTTATACGGAATTGAATCCAATAGTTTTAGGAATTTGGTACCGTGGCCTTCCAGTAAAATCAAATCAATATCAGCACCCGAACAGAGATTCTTTCTCTGCGCTAGTTGGTTTTCAAACAGGGAATTATAAAGTGGGTTACAGTTACGATATCACAACATCACAACTAGCGGTTGGAAATACAGGAGGTTCGCATGAAATTAGTGTAACCTATCTCTGGGCGAACAATAGAAACAACCGAAAGGTAAAACGAAGAATTATTCCTTGCGCTAAGTTTTAGTCCGCAATACCCATTGTTTTCAAGTGACGGGTATGTGAACGCACCGCAGCCACAACAGTTCCGTATTCGTTGTATTGAACACCGAATTTCTCACACGTCTCACGAACAATTTTGTTTAACGCTGGATAGTGAACGTGTGAAATACGTGGGAATAAATGGTGCTCTACTTGATAATTCAATCCGCCTGTAAACCAAGATACCAAAGGGTTTTTGGTTGCGAAGTTACTGGTGGTGTTGATTTGGTGAATGGCCCATTCTTGTTCAATGACACCGTTAGTATCATCTGGATTGTTGAACGAAACCGACTCAACCACGTGTGCCAATTGAAACACAACGGCAATCACAATTCCAGTTACCATAGAGACAATTAAGTATCCTAAAATGGCAGCCAATACTCCTTTGAAAATGATGGGAAGAACGACAAAGGTTGCTACGTAACTCAACTTCGTAGCCCAAAAGGTGAAGTGGTTGATAAACGTGAATTTTTTCAGTTTGGTAATACCCACCTGCTGCGTTCTGTATTTCTTCACATCGTCAATCCACACCCATGAGATGTAGGTAAGGCAGTACAATAAATATCCGTAGATGTGCTGAAAGCGATGAATCTTATAGCGCGGCTGATTCTCATTCGTGCGCATCATGGGCTGAATGTTTATGTCGTCGTCGTGTCCTTCAATGTTCGTGAATGAGTGGTGAATGACATTGTGTTTCGTCTTCCACAAGCTAACATCTCCACCCACCATGTTTAAGGTGTGAGCCATAATTTCATTCAACCATTTCTTATCTGAAAAACTTCCGTGAGCACCGTCGTGCATCAAGTTGAATCCGATTCCAGCCAGTGTAAGTCCCAAAAGCACACAAGCGCCAATGTTCATCCACATGGAAAGACTTCCAAAAACAAGTGAAATATAGAGGGTGAAAAAGCTCGTTAGTAAGACAATAGCTTTAACATAGATGAGCCCATTGCCCCATCTGTTGCGACGTGTAGCGTTGAAGTATCCATCTACCCCGTTCTTCAAATGATCGAAAAATGGAGTGCCTGCTGTTTTAAATCTTATTGTGCTCAAAATAGTTGGGTTTTATATTGAAGTGCAAAGTTACCACACATTTACTTCGCGCTCCAATTCGATGCCGTATTTATTCTTGACATCGGTCATAACGGCTGTGCTTAATGTAAATATTTCATGTCCGGTTGCTCCGCCATAATTCACAAGCACCAACGCCTGCTTCTCATGCACACCGCAGTTTCCAGCGCGTTTGCCTTTCCATCCGGCATGTTCAATCATATAACCAGCGGGTATTTTAACCGTGTTTTCATCGACCGGATAAAACGGAACTTTCTCGTCGTGCTCTTGAATGGCACGAAGGACCGAAAGATCTACCGTTGGATTTTTAAAGAAGCTCCCCGCATTGCCCAAGATCTTAGGGTCGGGAAGCTTTGAAGAACGAATGGCTATGACTGCCTGACTGATGTGTTTAATACTTAGCGTATCTATTTCCATCTTATCTAGTTCGTCTGCAATGGCGCCGTATTCAATATGAAATACAGGACGCTTGTTCAGTTTGAAACCCACGTGTGTGATGAACCAATTGCCTTTTTCTTTCCGCTTGAAAATACTTTCACGGTAACCGAGTTCGCAATCGCTCAATGAAAAAGTGTGTCTTTCCGAAGTGTGAATATTCACCGCTTCAACATAATTCAATACGCTGCTCATTTCAACTCCGTAGGCGCCAATGTTCTGCATGGGGCTTGCACCAACACATCCCGGTATAAGCGAAAGATTCTCAACTCCCGCCCACTTGTTCCGAATGCAGTGCAAGACGAAGTTGTGCCAATTCTCACCCGCAGCAACACGCACATATACGTGCATGTCGTCTTCCTTCTCCAATTCAATTCCGAATAATCTATTTTGAAGAACAAGGGCATCTACGTTTTGTGTGAAGAGAATATTGCTTCCACCGCCAAGAACAAGATGATTGATTTTCGTTTTACGCAGATATTCCAAGGCCTCTTCCACATGCGCCGATTTGTCGATACGCACAAATTCTTTCGCTATCGCTGAAATACCAAACGTGTTGTGCGGCAACAAATCGACATTTTTTTCGAACTGAAGTTTCATGAAGTAAAGAAAAGAAAGGAATGGTGTGGGCTATCGGCTAGGAACACCGTAATTCGAACACGCGTTTGTTCAAATGGATTTCAATATGTAATTGGAAGAAATGCGGGTTTTTATTTCAATATACTCCTCATTGGTTATGAATTCTGAGCCATTTCCGCCTTCCAGCAGGTCCATAACGTAAATGCGATCGGCATGGGTAACAGCATTGTTGGTGTGAATGAAGTAAGAAGTGCCCATAACCACCACTTCTTCAAAAGTTGTTGAGGAAAAGATTTGAACAATGCGTTTTCCTTCTGGAAATTTTAGAAACTTTGGGAAATTCATACTGCGAATATGCAAACAAATTCAGAAGAACTTTTTTTAAGACGAATTGCTCAAGAACTCATTGACCAACACGGCAAAGATTTACACCGCATAGTTGTGGTTCTTCCGAGCAATCGCTCGAAAGTTTTTTTGAAAAAATTTCTGTTTGAAATTTTAGGTTCTGCCTTCCTTACACCACAGCTCACGCTGCTTCCGCAATTTGTTAAATCTGTTGTGAAAGAAAGAACGGAAGAAAAATTGAGCTTACTTCTCTTGCTTTATCGCGCCTACACCGAAGTGGTTGAAAGCCCCGATTCATTTGAAGTCTTTATGAAATGGGGAAGCATGGCGCTTGACGATTTCAACGATATCGATGTCGCGCTTGCCAATCCAGGAGAGGTTTTCAAGAATTTGAAAGATGTTAAGGACATTGAGAATTGGAGTTTCGGAATTCAACCGTTAACCGATGCGCAAGAAGATTACGCAGATTTCTGGCTTGACCTTGGAAAAGTGTATCATCGTTTTGTTGAATTGCAAAACGAGCAACATGCCTACAGCTACGCTCGCTTGAACAGAGCCATGGCGGAAGAGAAGGTGGAAGTGAATTTCCCTACGAATGCAGATGCCATTTATTTTGTTGGAATAACAGCCTTTTCGGGGGCTGAAGAGAAGTGGGTGACACGTCTTCATAAAACAGGAAAAGTGTTTTTCCGTTTCGATGCAGATGCCTATTATGTGAACAATCCCATTCATGAAGCTGGAATATTTTTTCGCTCTTGGGAAGAAAGAAGAATGCCCATTGCGAAGACAGATGATTTCAATACACGAAGTAGAACCATAACATTCTCGAAAGTGGTCACGCCTTTGGCTTCTGCTTTCGCTGCTTCGAAGTTGGTGAATGAGATGAGTGAAGAAGATCGCGCGAATACCGCTGTGGTCTTGGTTCAGCCGTTCTTGCTTCGTCCGTTCTTAAATGGATTATCCATAGACTCTCCTGTGAACGTTGCATT
>CANIBZ010000007.1 GCA_947466425.1 Flavobacteriales bacterium | reverse complement strand
TTGGAAAAACTACTACCGAAAAGAGAATGAGTTGAGTGGTGAAAAAGAAAATGTAAACCTATATCAGGATTAAATAATGAATGTAAATTTGTATCAGGACTAAACTTAAAAACAACAGTTAAACTGTAAACTTTTTTTAGGACGGGTCATACTTAAGTCAGGAGTACTATCTTAAATTTCTATCCCCCAGCTTCACTGGGGGCATCACCCATGCCGCTCGCAGAGCGAGCTCGTTAGCTACGCAAGAGATTCGAAGAATTAATTCGTACTTTCGCGACATAAAATTCTATTATGGCGCTTATTGAAGAGATGAACAAAAGTGGGAACTGGCTATTTCGTTGGCGCAGCTTTCTTCCTTTGGTATTGTATGTTTTAGCAGCTTCAGTTATCTGGTTTGAAATGGATACAGACAATCCGTTGTTCGATAAGTCGTGGGCTTGGACATGCCTAGGCATTTCATTTTTTGGACAATTGATTCGTGTTTTAACAATAGGATATACTCCGAAAGGAACCTCAGGAAGAAACACCAAAGAAGGACAAGTTGCAGACGAGCTGAATCACACCGGCATCTATAGCATTGTTCGTCACCCACTCTACTTAGGAAACTTCTTCATGTGGCTAGGTATCATCATGTACGTTGGTAACTGGTGGTTCACACTTACTTCATGCCTGCTGTTCTGGTTGTACTACGAACGCATTATGTTCGCGGAAGAATTCTTCCTTCGAAATAAATTCGGAGACGTGTACATCAAATGGACCGAAAGAACTCCGCCTTTCTTCCCGCGTTTCTCTTCATGGAAATCTGCACCCGTAGAATTCTCGTTGCGTAACGTATTGAAACGCGAATACAACGGATTCTTCGCGGTATTCATTTCCTTCGCTTTGCTAGACGCACTGAAGAACTACGTGCACTTCGGATATTTCGGTTGGAAGGAAATCCTTACTCCGTTTTGGCACACCGCTTTGTTCAGCGGATTCATCGTTTTCATTGTTCTTCGTAGCTTGAAGAAATACACCAAAGTGCTAAACGTAAAAGGAAGAGAGTACAACGTATGATGCGCAACTTCGAAAAGAAATCGAAGCCGGTCATCTCAAAAATGGCCTTCTTGAAACGTCAACTTTATTTCTTCTTTTTAAGCATTTTTCTAATTGTAATTTCTCTGCTACTCGGGGTAATTGGTTATCATTACACCGGTCCAATGGGATGGCTAGACGCCTTCTACAACAGCTCCATGATTCTTACCGGAATGGGTCCTGTAACCGTCATAACCAATGACGGCGGAAAATGGTTCGCTTCGTTTTACGCACTGTACAGCGGCGTTGCATTTTTAACCACTGCTGGAGTTATGCTCTCCCCACTTGTTCACCGAATACTACATATACTTCACGCTGAAGACGAATCATGAAAACACTTTACATCATACGTCACGCTGAAGCCGAAGACCTATACGGTCAGCCCGACAGCTTTCGACCGCTGACCGAACGCGGAAACCTTCAAGCGTTAGCGCTGGGAAATCACCTCGGACAACTTCCAACAAACTGGATCGTTAGTCCTGCCGTTCGCACCTACTCTACCGCGCATGCGCTTAGCACTACGCAAAGCCACAAGCCCATTCTTCATTTAGAAAAAAGAATTTACAACGCTGAGCTTTCTGACTTGTTAGAAGTCATTGAAATTCTTCCAACAGAATGGAACGATGTGGTTCTCGTTGGACACAATCCGGGTGTTTCAAACCTCTCGCAATTTCTAACAGGCATGCAGCATCCGTTTAAAAAAGGAGCCGTTGTAAAAATTGAACTTGATATTACTGAATGGGACCAACTGATTCAGGGCTGCGGAAAAGAAGACTTTTATTGGTTTCCTTAAAGTAAAGTTGCATCTGACTTAACAAATGGCTTAACTTTGTCTCCCGTTATGCAAAAAAAGCAAGCGGTATCCTCAAAACGTTCCAAATATATCTTCGTAACCGGCGGAGTAACCAGTTCTCTGGGTAAAGGAATCATCTCAGCATCATTAGCTAAACTTCTTCAAGCAAGAGGCTATTCTGTAACCATTCAGAAGCTAGACCCCTACATTAACATTGATCCAGGAACCCTGAATCCGTATGAACACGGAGAATGTTATGTAACCGAAGACGGTGCAGAGACCGACCTCGATTTGGGCCACTACGAGCGCTTCTTAGACATTCCAACGTCTCAAGCCAATAACATTACAACCGGCAGAATTTACCAAAGCGTTATCGACAAAGAACGTCGTGGCGAATACTTGGGAAAGACCGTTCAAATTATTCCACACATTACCGACGAGATTAAGCGTTGCATTCAACTTTTAGGGAACGCACACGATTACGATGTGGTCATTACTGAAATTGGCGGAACCGTTGGCGATATTGAATCGCTTCCATACGTAGAGTCTGTTCGTCAATTGATGTGGGAATACGAAGACGATTGCATTAACATTCACTTGACGCTTGTTCCATACTTGGCAGCGGCCGGTGAATTGAAAACCAAACCTACGCAACACAGCGTGAAGATGCTTTTGGAAAATGGAGTTCAACCAGACATTCTGGTTTGCAGAACAGAGCACGAGCTTTCACCCATCCTTCGAAATAAAATTGCAAAATTCTGTAACGTCTCATTGGATGCCGTTATTCAGAGCATAGATGCCGATACGATTTACGATGTTCCGTTTATGATGTTGGAAGAAAAACTCGACTTGGTTGTCTTGCGCAAGCTTGGCTTGAAGTCAAAGAAGAAACCCAATCTGAACAAGTGGAGCGACTTTTTAACCAAACTTAAGCATCCGAAGAAACGTGTTCGCATTGGGTTAGTGGGTAAATATGTTGAATTGAAAGATGCATACAAGAGTATTGCTGAAGCTTTCATTCACGCAGGAACAACACTTGAATGTGCCGTTGACATTGAGTGGATTCATTCTGAAGGATTGAATAATAAAAACGTTAAAGCGAAACTTACGGGACTAGACGGAGTGCTTGTTGCACCTGGATTTGGCTCTAGAGGTATCGATGGGAAAATTGAAGCGATTAAATTCGTTCGCGAAAACAACATTCCGTTTTTTGGAATTTGTTTGGGAATGCAAATCGCAACGATTGAATTTGCGCGCAATGTGCTTGGTCTGAAAGACGCACACAGCACAGAGATGAAGGCTTATACGAAGCATCCTGTTATCTGCCTTATGGAAGAACAGAAGAGTATCGTGAACAAAGGCGGAACCATGCGTTTAGGCGCCTACCCTTGCACACTGAAGAAAGGATCTAAAGCACAAAAAGCATACGGAAAAATAAATATCGAAGAGCGCCACCGCCATCGTTTTGAATTCAACAACGATTACATGGAGAAATTCGAAAAGGCCGGTTTCAAATGTGTTGGGACAAATCCGAAAAGTGGATTGGTTGAAATCATTGAATTAGAGAATCACCCTTACTTCGTAGCCGCTCAGTTTCATCCGGAATACAAGAGCACCGTAATGACGCCTCACCCACTCTTCATCTCTTTTGTGAAGGCGTGTGTGACGACGAAGGCTTAATGAATAAACGTGAGCTGTAAGGTCTCTGTTTTCTTTCCATCTGGATTCGAGCAATAGACGTAATACATTCCTGTAGCAGGACGTTGACCGTCGGTGGTTTTTCCATTCCAGAAAACACGTCCACCTTCGCTTTCGCCTTGAAACACAACGTTCCCGGCTGCATCTGTAATGCGAACACTGCTGCTATACGCTAAACCGTCTACCGAAATATTTCCATCAAATTCAGGCAAAACTGGATTAGGAAAAACACGAACGTTTTTCATTTCCTGATCGAAAATCGTAGCGGTAGAAAAATAAGAAACCATTCCTTCTTCGGTTGCTATGAATACCTCGCCGTTTTCTTGAGTAATTGCAATATCTGAAATTGAATTGGTTGGAAGTGGACTGTTTTCTTGAGTAAAATGCTCAATTTGTTGCAACCCATCGGGGCTGAATAGATACACACCGCTGTTTCGTGTTCCAATCCATTTCCGATTTCCTCCGTCAATTTCAATACAAGTAATCGTTTCAGTATCGAGAAGCTTTTGAACGTTTCCGTCTTGTGTAATTAATATAGGTTCTCCGTCTAATGGATCTTCAGAGAACAACGAAGATTGCGAGTAGAATACAGAAAGCCCTTGCAATGTTCCTACCCACACTTCCCCATCTAAATCTTCTATCATGCAATACACATCTTTATTGGCCAATCCGCCCGCGCCTTCGGCTTCAGATAAAAATGTAATGTCATCATCGGAAGCATTGGAAACTGTTTCATTCGGATCACGCACCACAATTCCCCTACCGGCAACTATTGCCCAAATGTACCCTTCACGCGTTGGCATAATGTCTTTCAGCCAATCATCATTTGTTACATAAGGTGCGCATGAATAAGCTATGAAATTTCCTTCGCGGTCAACCGCTTGAATAGGTTTCGTTGAATAACTGTTGGTTAACCACAAGACTCCATTCGGATCAAACGCAACTCCACCAACCCCTGTCCATCCGGGAGCCCAGGTGAAACCGGAACCTTGCAACGGATTGTTGCCCGTTTCAACATTGTAGTAGGTTAGTGATCCATCTGTTGCCCGTTGAATAAGTCCTTCTTCCCAAGAACCATAAAAAACTCGGTTGTTATTTAAGGGATCAATCGCCACATCTGCCATGTCCGAAACTCCCGGTGTTGAATTTGCTCCGGTGCCCGGTAAATATGTTGTCCACTTGTCACCAACTCTGCCCGAGTAATTTCCATTCCGCCACAAATTTCCTCCGTAAGGAAATATTCCTCCGTGCGCTACCCACAGATTATTGCCATAGGCATTCATTTTTCTAACTTCAGCAGAAGCCGGACCATCTGGAAGTATTGTCAAATCTTGACCATTGCCCTTCCTTCCAACAAGTCCTCTCCCTTTATCAGCAACCCACAACGTGTTTTGCATGTCGCGAATGACAAAGTTTGGTGCAATTGCACCACCCTCCATATCTGAAATATTATAGGCCAAATAAAGAAGTTCATCGTAGCAAATGGCCGCCCATTCGCCTGCTAAACACAAGTAGGTATCTGAATTCCAAATTCTACCAAAGCGCATGGTTCCGAATTCAGAGAAGACACTCCAAACTCCGGTAGTTAAATCTTTTCGGTAGATTTTATCATTCGCTTGCTCCGCTCTGTGAACGAAAAGATTTCCTGCAAATTCCGTTGCGTCTGAATAAGCACCACTTCCTGGCCAATCAGTCACTTCAGTCCAGTTTTGAAAATTAGCAAGGAATGGATTCGTTACGCTGGCTTTTAAAACTTTACTATCCGAGATAGCATAGATCTCGTTATTCAACACCAAGACGTCATTCACTTTTTGCTGTTCTCCATTTGGACCCAAGAAATAGGTCGAGCGAACTTCGCGCTCGGTTAAATCTATGACCACTACACCAAATCCCGTACTTAAATAAAGTAATCCGTTGTATGAAAGAATATCATAGATCTGTTTATCGCCAACAATATTGCTCAACTTAATATCGGGCATATTGAATTGAGAATCTTCCAACAACACATCGAGATTTCCGTTGGAATAGCCAACAATCACAGCGTCCGTATGGGCATCGTATTCCACTGCTGAAATTCCAACATCGCTCAAGCGGTTAACCTTCGACCAACGTTCTACTTCGAATGTTGCGGGGTTGTAACTAACAATGGCGTAGGGGGTTGCGGAATAAACCATGTTAATCTCATCGTAGCACACATCTATTACATTCCCATAAGGAAGGTGATCTCTCCATGTACCCGTATTGAATTGAGCCAATGCACTATGCGTGGTGCATATGGCAAGGATGAACAACAATTGAATTACTCTATTTTTTTTCACGAATGCTCGAACGAATTTCTAGTTGTTGTATTGCCCATCTTATTATAATAAGAGTGGACTTGCCAAAAATACGCAGAGAATGACCGAAACTCTTGAAATGAATACCGAAAAATAAGACTGCCTCTTTTATTCAAAAAAGAATTAGAACTTGTAGTCAACCTTAAAACGAAACGCCATGGCCAATGTAGCATCAGACGCACTCTTCGTATTGATCAAGAGTTTGAGCAAATCAGAGAAACGCTATTTCCGTCTACAGCCCATGGCAGAAGATGGGCAGCACCGTATTCTTTTCGACGCCATGGAAAAACTTTCCAGTTATGACGAAGAAAAACTATTCAAGCTTTTGAAGGGCTCTCCTATAACCGACGCCATATCCATAGCCAAGAATAGACTCTACCACACGTTATTGAAGTCACTGGCCGCCTATCACCACAAGGCAACGGCCCGCGCTGAAGTGATGCGCCTTCTTCAAAGCATTGAAGTGTTGTTCATGCGCAACCTCTTCGAACAGGCAGACAAGCTCGTGCATTCGGCTCAAAAAATTGCGCGCAAGAATGAACTCTCTGCCCTTCAAATTGAATTGAACGAATGGAAAGAACGCATACTTGAATCTCTGAACATCCCGGCAGCAGAGCGATACGAAATGCTGAACGCTAACTATTCCGAAATGAAATCGGTTCTTTCTTCCATTCAAAATGAAAAAGAAATTGCCTTTATGAAGTGGTCGTGGTTTGCGGGTTATTACACCAATGGTCAGCCTAGACAAAACGAAGAACATGCGAACAACGAGCAACTTCTTTCTGAAATAGAGTCACTCACACCAATTTCACGGGAAGCTCAAATAAAATCGCTGCAACTTAAAGGAGCCATTTTATTGAGTTTAGGCAAACCCTCTGAAAGTTTGCAGAGCCTTGCTTCGCTTCTTCAGTTATTGGAAAATTGCGAACTCAACGGCAACGAGAACAAGAGTATTCAACGAAATGCCTTGGCCAATGCCGCGGTTATTTCAGCGCAGCTTAAAAACTCGAAAGATGCAAAGACTTATCTCGATCAACTGGAATCTTGTTTTGAAGAAAGCGAAAACAACTCATTGGTTCATAGCACTGCTCTGACCATTTTCTTGCTCGAGAAAAACAATGAAGGCGCCTACGCCTATGTTCTTCAACACAAAGAAAACATTTCTTCACCAGCAATTGATTTCGATATTCGTTCAGCGCATGTTTGGTTCCAATGCGCAGTGGTGTGCTTCATTCAGCAAGAATTCAAAGAGTCGGAACGCTTCATTCAACGCTTCCTGCAAAGCGCACCCGCTAACGAATTACTACACTTGCAATGCATTGCCCAAGTCTTCAATTTAATTATTCAAATTGAATTGAATAACGAAAGGTATATTCCTTATGCCCTCCGAAATGTTCAACGCTTTTTAATCACGCGCAACAAAGCCTTCGAAGGCGAAAAGAAAATATTTCAATTCATTAATGAAACACTCAAGAAGCGCAAAAGCATTGAAAACAAAGAAATTTGGGGCTGGTTGGAAAATGAATTGCTTGCCATAAAGAAGACCGATCCGCTATTCTTTACCTACTTCGATTTTCACAAATGGGCGAAAGCACGTGCAAGTAAAACGAGCTTCGCATCTGTTGTGTTCAATTAAAATACTGCTACATTTGTTCTCATGAACAGCATTACCTCTTTCTTTCAAAATCTGGTTGAAACAGGCGGTCCCTATGGATATGTTTATGCCGCTCTGATTGCAACAACCTTTACTTGGTTTGTAACGGCATTAGGGGCATCACTTGTGTTTGTTGTGAAAGATTTAAACCGTCGCGCTCTTGACGGAATGCTCGGATTTACAGGCGGTGTAATGATTGCTGCAAGCTTTTGGTCTTTGCTAGCTCCGGCCATTGAAATGAGTCCGGGAGAAGGATTCACCAAAGCTTTTCCCGCAGCCATTGGGTTTGCTATGGGTGCGCTTTTTTTATTCGGCTTAGATAAATTCCTTCCACATTTACACTTGAATTTTCCTCAAGAAAAAACAGAAGGCGTTCAAACCAAATTAAATAAAACCATGTTGTTGGTTTTGGCCATTACGCTTCACAATATTCCGGAAGGATTGGCAGTGGGAGTGTTGTTCGGCGGTGTAGCAGCGGGACTGCCAGAAGCGAGCATTGGAGGAGCAGTTGCACTCGCCATTGGAATTGGATTGCAAAACTTCCCTGAAGGAATTGCGGTTTCCTTTCCATTAAGAAGGATGGGGTTGTCGCGTAAAAAGAGTTTTTGGTACGGACAACTTTCTGCCATTGTTGAACCCATTGCAGGAGTCATTGGTGCATTAGCCGTGATTCAAATGCACGCTGTGCTCCCTTACGCATTGGCCTTCGCCGCAGGTGCCATGATCTATGTGGTGGTAGAAGAAGTTATTCCGGAAACGCAACAAGACAAATACACCGATGTGGCCACGCTCGGGCTCATTGGCGGATTCATTGTCATGATGCTTTTGGATGTCGGGCTTACTTAACCTAGCTGTGCATTTGATTCCAAATTTCTTGGTAATCTAAGCCATCGAAATTCCCGGAAGACATCAACAACAAATTGGCGTTTTCCCAATTCATTTCCAACAAAATTTTCAATAACTCTTTCGAGTCGTTAATGACCTTTACATTCTTAGAAGCGAAGGCTTGCGCTACTTCTTCCGTTGAAATGGGCGGAAGTTTTTTGTGTTCGAGTGTATGTGTGTTGAAATAGACAAATGCTTCGTCGGCCGCAGCCATAGCGCCTTCGTACTGACTCAAGAAGTTTTTATTCAAGCTGGAAAACGTATGCAATTCCATGCAGGCAATTAATTTTCTATTTGGAAATTGCTCCTTCAAAGCATTTGTTGTTGCTTTCAATTTGGAAGGAGAATGTGCGAAGTCTTTGTAGCACGCCGAGTGCTCGTTTCTTCCAACCAACTCCAACCGTTTCGCAGCGCCGGTGAACGAGGCAATGGCGCGAAGGAATTCACCGGCGTTTACGCCTAAACTTTCGCAAACCAAAAAGGCCGCGTTCAAATTTTGAAGGTTGTGATTTCCAAATATTTCAATGGCTGTTTCTGTTCCGTTGTGACGAATAAACGTAATGCCGTTGCGCACTTCATGCTCGAACGTACCGTATGGCTTAAGTGAAATATCTTCTCTTGCACTTTCGCAAACCTTCTTCACTTCCTCGTCTAACTCGCAATAAATGAGCGTTCCATTCGGAACAATCTTTTCCACAAAAATTTCAAATTGCTTCACGTAGCTTTCGAACGTTGGAAAAACGTTGATGTGATCCCACGCAATGCCACTCATGACCGCAATGGTTGGATGGTACAAGTGAAACTTCGGACGCAGATCGGTTGGTGAAGACAAGTACTCGTCTCCTTCAATAATCGCTATCTCGGCCTCTTCGGTTAACTTCACCATACAATCGAATCCCGCCAGCTGCGCGCCTACCATGTAATCGACGTTCTTTCCTAGCGCATTCAAGACGTGCAGAATCATGCTGGTGATGCTTGTCTTGCCATGGCTTCCACCTATGACCACGCGAATCTTGTCTTTCGACTGTTCGTAGATGTATTCAGGATACGAATAGATTTTCAATCCCAATTCTTGTGCGCGAATAAGTTCTGGGTTATCAATGCGCGCGTGCATTCCAACAATCACAGCTTCAATTCCGTCATGAATTCTTTCGGCCTTCCACCCCATTTCACTTGGCAATAAACCGAGGTTATTCAATCGCGTTTTACTCGGTTCAAAAATCTCGTCGTCGCTTCCTGTAACCAAATAACCTTTTCTATGAAGCGCAATGGCCATGTTGTGCATGGCGCTTCCGCCAATAGCAATGAGGTGAACGTGTTTAGAATTTTCCATTGATACGAAGATGACTTGAAACTTGCCTTCAAAAATCATCACATTCAATTTTTATTCAGATTGAAATGTTGAGTGTATCTTCACAAGAAAAACATGACCATTTCCAAGGCAGGCATGGACCCTGGCACTCTCGTTTACATTGGCGAACCCAAAACAGCGCGCGTTCAAATAGATCTCATTCATTACACCGCAGAGCATGTTCAAGAAGCAAAGGATATTGCATTGAATGACATTCAAACTTCTTTAAAATCGGAGGGTGTTAATTGGCTTTGTATCTCAGGTGTTCATGATGCTGAGTTAATTCATGAAATTGGAAATCAGTTCAACATTCATCCACTGGTGCTTGAAGACATCATGAACACCAGCGGCCGACCCAAGTTCGAATTGGAAAATAATTGTGTCTTCATTTGCGGAAAGATGATGGAGCCCGTTCAAAATCGCGTTGTACTGCCTGAACAATTCAGCATTATTATTTCCGGAAATACTTTACTTCTTTTTCAACAAGATTATGGTGACACCTTCGACCAATTGCGCGATCGGATTCGCGCGGGTCGAGGTAAAATCCGTCTAAAAGGAGCCGAATATTTGTGCTACTTAATCCTAGATAACATCGTAGATAATTTCATTAGCTACAGTCAAATACTCCTTCGCGAAATTGAAGAGTTGGAACTCGATGTTCTGAATAGAGCGAAACCGGTGGTGTTGAACCACATTGTTAGAATGAAAAAACGTGTTATGAATTTCAAACGAAGTATTGACCCTTTAAAGGAAGCCATTGGCCGAATGCAAAGCGACATGTCGAATGACAATAAAAAGTACTACCGCGATTTATACGACCACATTGTTTTAGAGTCTGAAAACATTGCCATGTATCGTGAAACGCTCATCAACCTTCTTTCACTTTACCACAGTCAATTGGGACAAAAAACCAACGACACCATGCGCACGCTCACTGTTATTAGCAGCATATTCGTTCCCTTAACATTCATTGCTGGTGTGTACGGAATGAACTTCAAAAACATGCCTGAATTGGAATGGCACAACGGGTATTTCTACGCACTCGGACTCATGGGAATTGTGGGCGTTGGAATGTTTATTTTCTCTATTCGAAAGAAATGGCTGTAAAATGGCTTTGCGTAAGCATTTACACACTAAAATTGCAAAAATATTAAGCGCGGTATCGACTAATGAACACGAAGTACAAAGATTTAATTGACCAGACCTTTGAATGGCCTCAGGAAGAGTTTCAAATGGAAAATGACGAATTGGTTTTCCATGGAATTCCAATGATGGATTTGGTGAAGAAGTTTGGTTCACCGTTGAAGTTCACTTACCTCCCGAAGATTACAGAGAATATCAACCGCGCGAAAGAATGGTTCGATAAAGGAAAGCAAGAAGTCGGATACGAAGGCGAATACCACTATTGTTATTGCACGAAGAGTTCGCATTTCAGATATGTGTTGGAAGAAGTGTTGAAGAACAAAGTTCATTTGGAAACGTCTTCGGCTTACGACATTGATTTGATTAAGCGTTTGTATACGCTGAAGAAAATCACGAAAGAGCAAACAATAGTGTGCAACGGCTTCAAGAAGGAAGAATACGTGCAGCGCATTTTAGATTTGAAGGAAAACGGCTTCGAGAATATTATTCCAGTTATTGACAATGCCTATGAATTGAATGTGTTTAAAGAAAGAGCTACATCGCCTTTAAACATTGGGATTCGTATTGCGAGTGAAGAAGAACCGAAGTTCGAATTTTACACATCGCGTTTAGGAATTGGTTACAAGAACATCACGAAGTTCTACAAGAAAGTGATTCACGATGATCCGAATTTGAAATTGAAGATGCTTCACTTCTTCATCAACAGCGGAATTAAAGACACCGCTTATTATTGGAATGAGTTGGTGAAGTGTTTGAAAGTGTATTGCGAATTGCGCGAGATTTGTCCAACGCTCGACAGCTTAAACATCGGCGGCGGATTCCCCATTAAAACTTCCATTGCATTCAGCTTCGACTATCAGTACATGGTGACTGAAATCTTAAGACAGATCAAAGCAGCTTGCGAAGATGCAGGTGTTCCAGTTCCAAATATCTTCACTGAATTCGGATCATTCACCGTTGGAGAAAGTGGCGGAGCCATCTATAAAATTCTTTATCAAAAGGAGCAGAACGATCGTGAGAAGTGGAACATGATTGACTCTTCGTTCATGACCACCTTACCGGATACTTGGGCCATAAATAAAAAATTCATCATGCTTCCGCTCAACAATTGGGACGAAGTATATGAGCGCGTATTCTTGGGCGGATTGACGTGCGATTCAGACGACTATTACAATTCTGAGCAGCACACGAATGCTATCTACTTGCCGAGATTTTATCCTGATCAAGATCAGTACATCGGCTTTTTCAACACAGGCGCTTATCAAGACACCCTCGGTGGTTTTGGCGGAATTCACCACTGCCTTGTTCCTCAGCCAAGGCATATCTTAATAGATAGAGATGCAAAGGGGAAGATCAAGTACAAAGAATTCGCTCCCGAGCAAAAACCAAAAGACATCTTAGAAATTTTAGGATATTACAATGATTAAAAGAAACTCCGGCATTCATCTTATTGTTGTTCTGATATTAATAATATCGGCGTTTACCTATAAGAATGGCATTCTCGATTTCGTGAAGCAGTTTTCTTATGTCGCCTACATGGCAGAGTCTGTCTTCCGAATTGTAATTACGGTTTTAATAACTGATATCATTCATCAGATCGTGGTACTTTTTTATCGCTCTGAATTGGCTGGAAAACGAGATAATTTTCTCTATGGAATAGGACACATCAAAACAGTGCTCTACGCACTTTACGCGGGGCTTTTGCTTTTGGCTGTTTTAAACATTTCCTTGGAAAAAGCATTAACAACCTTGTCCCTCTTAGCAGCCGCAATTGTCTTAATTGCCAAAGATTACATTTCGAATTTCATCAATGGTATGTATATGACCTTTGCGCGGGTGGTGAACATTGGCGATGACGTTTCGATTGGTCTGCACAAAGGAAAGATTCAAGACATCACTCTTTCAAGTGTTCACATCATTAACGAAGACGATGATTTGATTTACATTCCGAACAGTGTTGTTTTCAGTTCAGATATTGTAAACTATACACGGAGAGAAATTAAGAAAACCAGTCTCGATTTCGAAATTGATATTCTCGCAATTAATGACGTTGTGGCGCTCGAAAGCGAGATTGTTGAAGGCATGAACGAATTCCAATCGAACATAAAGCCAGGATCTTACAATTTAAAAGTCTTTTCCGTAACCAGTGAACTCGTGAAATTTAAATTTCAATATTTAGTCAACGAAGGAACTGATAAAGATTTGGAGCGAATCATTAAACGTCGCACCATTCGTCACATTGTGAAATTGGTGAATGAACGCACGGAAAAGGCCATCTCATAATTCGCTTATTTCTATCAACATTTCAAGCCTAAAAAAAATCATAAACTTTTTTATTGAAAATTCGAATTGATGTTCGAATTTCGCAAACACTATGGGAAAATATTCTACAATGCGTGAGTTCATGGAGAGCAATTATTTGCACTTCAACTCTGCGGCTTTGGTTGACGCAGCCAAAGGTTACGAAGCACACTTAACAGAAGGTGGCAAAATGATGATCACGCTTGCTGGAGCTATGTCTACGGCAGAGTTAGGAATTTCATTGGCCGAAATGATTCGCGCGGGGAAAGTGGATATCATCTCGTGCACAGGTGCGAACCTCGAGGAAGATCTTATGAACCTTGTTGCTCACGATCATTACGAGCGCGTGCCCAACTATAGAGATTTAACTCCGCAAGAAGAATGGGGATTGTTGGAGCGCGGATTGAATCGTGTTACTGATACTTGCATTCCGGAAGAAGAGGCATTCAGAAGATTGCAAAAACACATTCATGCACTTTGGGCAGATGCGCAAGCAAAAGGCGAGCGTTATTTCCCGCATGAGTTCATGTATAAAATGATATTGAGCGGAGTATTGGAGCAGTACTACCAAATTGATCCGAAGAACTCTTGGATGATTGCTGCCGCAGAGCGCAACCTTCCAATCATTTGTCCAGGATGGGAAGATAGCACCATGGGAAACATTTTCGCGAGCTATTGCATCAAAAGGGAAATTCAACCGACCACGATGAAGAGCGGAATTGAATACATGATGTGGTTGGCCGATTGGTACACAAAAAATTCAGGTGGAAAAGGCGTTGGATTCTTCCAAATTGGTGGAGGTATTGCGGGTGACTTCCCTATTTGCGTGGTGCCTATGTTATACCAAGATATGGAAATGCACGACATTCCATTCTGGGGTTACTTCTGTCAAATTTCAGACAGCACAACCAGTTACGGTTCCTACAGCGGAGCGGTTCCAAACGAAAAAATTACTTGGGGTAAACTAGACATTAACACTCCTAAATTTATTATTGAAAGTGACGCAACCATTGTTGCTCCTCTTATTTTTGCATGGATATTAAATCACTAAGAGTTTTTTTTTGAATTATGAAACGCGTTATTAAAGATTACAACAACATCACAGATGAACACGCAGCTTTAATTCAAGCTGCTTATCCGAATGGTTTTGAAAATGAACATCTGGTATCTTTCACTACACCAAAAGGTGCTTTTATTAAAGCGCTTGAGATTCGGACCGAAGACACCATCTACCTTTTCAAGATTGACAAGAATATGAAAGTTCAAGAAGAAGAAGGGCACGATGACGGTTTGAATTTAAACGATCTTGACGGCTTCAAATCTGATGACGACTCTTCAGATGATGAAGACGATGATGACAATGACACTTCAGACGATGCAGAAGATTCAAATGAATCTGATGAAGAAGAAGACTGATATTTAAAAGCCCGAAAGGGCTTTTATTTTTTAACCCAAACAACCTTTTGCCCCAACAGTTTATCTCTGTAGCATGAAATACATTTTCGCACTTCTTTTTTCTATTTCTTCCTTGCTCGGATCTGCCCAGTGTATAGATCCAAGTTTAATAAATCTAAACGCCATTTGTCCTGCCATTTGGGCCCCTGTATGCGGATGTGACGGTAATACCTACAGCAACACCTGCGAAGCAACGAATTATGGAGGGGTGACTTCATGGACCGACGGGGAATGCACAGGACTGACTTGCCTTCCTATTCCAATTGGCGTTGATTTCGGCTTATGCGATATGGCGCTTGGAATTGCCATGACCGATAGCGGATGCGTTTCCCTTAGTGGTTGCGGATATATTGGTTCAGACGGAATTGATTACTCGCTTGGATTCTATACATCATCTTATGCATGCAATGCATCCTGCGTTCAGGACACGACCGTTTTTATAGATTGCATAGACTCTACTCTTATTGATTTAAATGCGATTTGTCCGACACTTTTTTTACCTGTTTGCGGATGTAACAACATAACCTATGTCAATGCTTGTGAAGCCGTAAATTACGGCGGAGTATTAACATACACAGATGGTCCATGCATTGAACCAGCGCCACTTTGCAGCAATGTCAGTGGAATAGACTTCGGACTTTGTCAGATGTTTCTAGGCTTCGCTTCGAACGGCACTTCTTGCTCAGGTTACAGCGGATGTGGCTACATTGCAGGCAACATCGATTATTCTCCTTCCTTTTACAGCACGCTTGAAGATTGTTTAATCAATTGTGGAGCATCGGGGACATGCGTTGATTCATCCCTGATTAATAACGTTCTGGATTGTGCTGCTATCTACGCGCCCGTATGCGGATGCGACAGCGTGACGTACAACAATCCGTGCGAAGCCATTTATTATCACGGTATAGTGAACTTCACAGATGGACCTTGCACCGTTGGTGTGAATGAATGGATGAAGCAAATAGAAATCTTCCCGAATCCAACGAACGGTTTCATTCAAATCAATGCAGATTTAGGTGGAAGAAAAGAGTTAACTGTAATGAGTATTTCCGGACAAACCGTTTTGAAAGATTCCTTCCTTAACAACAAGAAAACACTCGATTTATCGAGCCTTCCAGCAGGAATGTACTTCATTAAAATAACCAGCAAAGACGGAATCGTAACGCAGCGAATTATAAAAGAGTAATCTTGTTTCTTCCCATTTGAATTTTTCCTTTCCGCTCCATTTGCTTCAGCAAGCGGGAGATAACTTCGCGCGAAGAATTCAATTGATTCGCTAATTCTTGGTGGGTTGTTTTCAATTCACTTCCCTCCTTCTCTGACTTCTGCTTCAGCAATTGCGACAAGCAGTTCCGAATCCTCTTCCGCTACAGCACGAACATTGCTCACCGCATTCCCACTGCAACAAATGAGCGACATGGCGCAGGTTTCGCCTTGTTGGAACTCGGCTACAGAAAGATTCGACATACGATTGGGGTAATGATTTTCCTCACAAATATAGAATTATTGTGGAAACTGATTTTTGTACACGCGAATCGGATTAAATTCGTTGCAAGAATTAGAAATTATGAGCACATCGAACTGGCCCCTCTGGGAAATATTCATTCGCAGCAAAAGCGGATTGTCGCATAAACACGTTGGAAGTTTGCATGCTACCGATGCTAAAATGGCTATTGAAAATGCACGCGATGTATATACCCGTCGCATGGAAGGCGTGAGCATCTGGGTGGTTCCAAGCACTGCCATCACTGCTTCTGCTCCGGCAGACAAAGACGCACTATTCGATCCTGCGAACGACAAGGTTTATCGTCATCCAACATTTTACGACATTCCAGACGAAATCGGACACATGTAATCATGAAGAAAGAAGAAGCATTAGCGCTGCATTTGGCAGACAACAATCTTATACTCGGACAACGCCTAGCGGAATGGTGCGGTCACGGACCTGTGTTGGAAGAAGACATTGCGTTAAGCAATATGGCGCTAGACTATATTGGTCAAGCCACTCTCCTATTCAAGCATGTAGCTGAAACCAGCGGCGATGCGAAGACGGAAGACGATTGGGCATTCCTTCGCGATGCTTGGGATTACAAAAATTTCTTGGCGTTGGAACTTCCAAACGGAGACTACGCCTTTACCATTGCCCGTCAGTATTTGTATTCGGAATGGTACAATTTATATCTGATTGAACTTTCAAAATCTAACAACACCTTCCTTCAAGAATTCGCATTGAAGTCTGTGAAAGAAGTTCGTTACCACTTGCAACACGGTCGTGACTGGGTTTTGCGCATGGGAGACGGAACGGAAGAGAGTCATGCCCGCATTCAAAAAGCCGTGAACGATATTTGGAGTTACACCGGTGAATGGTTTATTCCAAATACAAACGATACCGATATTTCTGCAACGGGCATTTGTCCGAACGTTGAAAGTCTTCATCAAACCTGGATGGAAAATGTTCAAGCGACTTTGAATGAAGCCACGTTGCAAATGCCTGTTTCAGGATGGATGCACAAAGGCGGACGCGAAGGAAAACACACGGAGCATTTGGGACATTTGTTAAGTGAATTGCAATTCGTGCAACGCGCGTATCCGAATTCAAAGTGGTAAGATGAATTACACGATTCAAGAAATTTGGGAATTCCTGAAAGAAGTTGAAGACCCTGAAATTCCCGTCTTGAATGTGGTTGAAATGGGCATTGTGCGCGATGTTCAGCTTGAAGACAACAAAGTTATTGTTTTGATTACACCCACCTATTCGGGTTGTCCTGCCATGCATGCCATAGAGCAAGACGTTCGCGAAATGTTGGTGGAAATGCACATTGAAGATTTCGATGTGAAGACGATTCTTTCTCCGGCGTGGACTACAGATTGGATGACTGATGAAGCACGTGTTAAGTTGGAAGAATATGGCATTGCGCCTCCTCAAAAGGGCAGCGCAGATAAAAACCTTCTCATGGGAAAACTGCGCGATGTGCGCTGCCCGCGTTGCAAATCTTCGCATACGGCCATGGTTTCACAATTCGGCAGCACAGCTTGCAAATCGCTTTACAAATGCGAAGATTGCAAAGAGCCATTTGATTATTTCAAATGCATCTGATCGACGAAGTCGAAGATTCTACGAAAGATGCTACGCAAGATTTTGACGCGAACTGCTTCGCAAGTAAAGTAAGGCGAACGTTATAGTACCATTCACAATTAGATTCTCCGCTCCCATTTCGTAGCCGAAGAACCAAACCTTACTATTGATGGCAAGCAAATAAGTCATCACAGGAGATAGCAAACAAATCACTACCACATTCCATTTGCTGCCTATCAATACGCGTTGCGTAAGTATGCCGAAGGCAAACAAGCCCAACAACGGGCCGTAGGTGTATCCGGCTAAATCCATGAGCAGATCTACAATCGTCTTTTCATTCAACCATCGGAAATACAAGACGATGAAAAAGAACAAAACCGTAAACGCCAAATGCACGCGTTTGCGAATTTTCGCCTTTTCTTCTTCTGTCTTTTCCATTTTCGAAAAGCGAAGCAAGTCAATGCAAAACGAAGACGTCAATGCCGTAATAGCCCCGTCGGCCGAGGGAAACAGCGCACTCACCAACCCTACAATGAACAACAATCCCATAATCGGTGGCATGTGCTGCATAACCATCGTTGGGAAAATGGCATCACCCGTATACGCTGTTTCCAACTGAAACTGCTGCATGTAAACGAAGAGCAACGCACCTAAAAACAAGAACATTCCAACCACAATCACCATAACTGCACTGAACGAAATCATGTTGCGCTGAGAGTCTTTCAAATTCGAAACACTGATGTTCTTCTGCATCATTTCCTGATCCAATCCGGTCATGGCAATCGTAATGAATGCGCCTCCCAAAAACTGTTTCAAGAAAAATTTCTTGTGCAGAACATCGCCGTTAAACACATAAGCCAAATCCAATCCGCTCGTGGCCTTCGTGCTAGAAATGGCTTGCCACGCGGCATCCCAACCACCGAGCTGATTCAAAATATAAATGACACATCCCACCAAGGCCGACAACATAAAAAATGTTTGAAGGGTGTCTGTCCACACAATGGTCTTCACACCGCCGTTGTAGGTGTATGCTAAAATCATAAGCAACGTAATTCCAGCAGTCACCGCGAATGGAATTCCGAGGGCATCCATAATTAAAAACTGAATGACGTTTACCACCAAGAACAGGCGAAGCGAGGCGCCTACCGTTCGTGAAAGAATAAAAAACAAGGCGCCGAGCTCATAAGCCGGAGAACCAAAGCGTTGTTCCAAATACGAGTAGATGGAAGTTAAATTCAATTTGTAATAGAGCGGCAAGAGCACATACGCCACGACAAAGTATCCTGCAAAAAATCCGAGTGCCATCATGAAGTACTGCATACCCACAATACTCACGGTTCCTGGCACTGAAACAAAGGTCACACCTGAAAGCGAGGTGCCTATCATTCCGAAAGCAACCAACACCCAAGACGCACTTTTGTTCGCCTTGAAAAACGAAGCGTTGTCGGCTTTTTTAGATGTCACAACAGCCACCGCGAAAAGAGCAATGAAATACACAATAAGAACTAATGCAATTACAAGAGGAGACATGCGCGTTTTTCTTTGCAATTAATTCATTTTTTTGAAAAGTCTTTTTGTTTATTGAAAAGGTTTCGAACAACAGCATGTAATTTCGCTGCCATGAGTTCAAGTTCGAAATGGATAGAAACTGCCGTTGACCAAATGTCTTCGTTGCCAGGCATTGGCCGCAAGACTGCGCTTCGTTTGGTCTTAGATCTTCTGCGCCGTTCGAACGATGAAGTGGAACGCTTCTCTTCTTCCTTTCAACTCATGAAACAACACGTGCAATTTTGTTCGAATTGTCACAACCTTTCAGACGATAAACTCTGCGGAATTTGTTCCAACGACAGAAGAGACAAGCAAACGGTTTGCGTGGTAGCAGATATTCGCGATGTGATGGCGGTGGAAGGCACATCGCAGTTTCATGGATTGTATCATGTGCTATGCGGACTTATCTCTCCGATGGACGGCATTGGCCCTTCCGACTTAACCGTTCAAAGCCTCATTGAACGGTGCGAGCGTGATCACGTGACTGAAATCATCTTCGCGTTTAATGCAACCATGGAAGGAGAAACAACAGCGTTTTATATTTCGAAAAAACTACAAGCCCTTCCGATCGAAATCACTTCGATTGCACGAGGTATTGCGGTTGGTGCAGAGTTGGAATACACCGATGAAATTACATTGGGAAGAAGTTTGCAACAACGCGTTCCATACGGAAAAGCCAATCATTAAAACGCGTGATCAAACGTAAAGAAGAACTGCTGATCTTCTTTCGAATGCGCTAAATCGAAACGCAAGATGGTACTCTGATTCCAAATAATTCTTGCACCCATTCCGTAAGAATAACGAAGACTCCCTTTCGCAGTTAGATCATTAACAGTATTGAATACGCTTCCTGCATCTATGAAGGGAACCAATCCGAATCCAACATTTTGTTTGGCTATCATGCGTTCAAACAAACGCACACGCAATTCCGAATTCACGAAATACATTCCTCTGTCTAAAAATCTACTTTGTTTGTATCCGCGCAAAGTATTCGCGCCTCCCAATCCTTCAATGCTTCCTTCTGAACTCCATTCATCTTGATATTCAAAAAAGGGTGAACTTCCAAACGTATACCCAGCACCTGCTCTGTTCGCCCAAACAACTTTTTTGAATGTATTTGGAAAAAGACGTTTGTAGAATTTCACTTGTCCAAAAAGTTTATTCATGTTGTAATCTGAACCCAACACATGACTTCCATATTCATCGGTGACCTCAGCGAAAACGCCTCGGTTCGGATCAGGTTCGAAGTCGCGCGTGTCATAAACAATTCCAACTTGAAGAAATGTAACCAGCGACTTCCCAACGCCAAGCATCTGATTGTTCAATGCATCTAATCGAATTCGTGATGCCTCATTCGTGGTAATGTTCAACTTCGCAATTTCAAATCCCGCGAGAATGCGCATTCGAGAATCTAGCAAGGCATATTCTCCGCTCACATTAAAGATGTATTCTTCTTTCGTGTAGGTATTAAAATTCGCATTTGCTCCCAAAGCATTTTCGTAATCGGTGTAATTGTCGCTAGTATTGTTGGAAGGAATTCCATCGGCAGCTGAAAGTTGTGAGAGCGTTTGAAGGGAACTTTTATCCAAACCGAAGTACAATAAATTCGGATTCTTTTCATAGCCAACTTCGCCGCGCAGACGCCACTTCGAATGAAAGACATAGGGTTGGTCATAGGTTAAAATAAATTCGCGTTGCTGACGCGAAGTGTTGAAAAGAACCATGTCAATTTTCTTGTCATAGGGAGTGTATTCAAAAAACGGATTAGATTTTTTTCCATTGAAAATAAGCGACCCTTCTATTCCGTAGCCGAATCCATTCAACGGATCCACACTAAAATCAGGCACTCCGGTTACAAAGGTTCCTTCCTTCTTATCCAGCAATTCTTCTGCATCTAACTTCTTAATTTCAGAAATTTTAAATGGAAGCTCTTTCGGTTTCAACGTATCCTGAGCGAAAACCTGGAGAAAGCTCACTAAAACCAAGGCCAATCCTAAAATGTATTTCATGGGGTTAAATGTATTCATTCCCTGCACGAAATGACTGAAGAATTCGTTAAAAGATAGTAAATTGCCGTCCCATGCGTTTAACCGTCATCATAGTAAACTACAACGTCAAGTATTTCCTTGAACAATGCCTCGCTTCTGTTTACGCTGCTATGCGCGGAATAGATGTTGAAGTGATTGTTGTGGACAACAACAGCGTTGACGGTTCGAATGAAATGGTGGAAGAGAAATTCCCTTGGGTGAATCTCATTGCCAACAAAGACAACACAGGTTTTTCCAAAGCCAACAACCAAGGTATGCGCATTGCCAAAGGAGAATATATTCTTTTGTTGAATCCTGATACCGTTGTGAAGGAAGACACTTTTTCGAAAGTGCTTCACTTCATGGATGCACATCCGGAAGCAGGCGGACTAGGCGTTCCCATGGTAGACGGAAAAGGAATTTTACTTCCTGAATCGAAACGCGGACTTCCTACTCCTGAAACAAGTTTTTATAAGATTTTTGGAATCTCGAAAATATTTCCAAAAAGCAAAAAATTCAATCGGTATTATTTAGGACATCTCAGCTACGATGAAACATGCGAGATTGAAATTCTAGCTGGAGCATTTATGTTCATGCGGAAGAAAGCTTTGGATCAAGTGGGCTTGTTAGACGAAGCATTCTTTATGTACGGAGAAGATATTGATTTGAGTTGGCGCATTATTCAAGGCGGATGGAAGAATTATTATTTTCCTGAAACCAGCATTATTCACTACAAAGGAGAGAGTACGAAGAAAGGTAGTTTGAATTACGTCTATGTGTTCTACAATGCTATGATCATCTTCGCTCGCAAACACTTTTCTGCGTCGCATGCAAAATGGTTTTCGTTCTTTATTCAGATGGCCGTGTGGATGCGCGCTTCGGTTTCCATCGTATCACGCGTTGTTACAGCAAGCCTTCTGCCCCTTGCAGATGCAGCAGTTCTCAGCATGGGAATCTACACCTTCGCCGATCACTATTCGCAATGGCAATCGAAAAATTTCGACGGTTCACTCATGCTAATCACGGCTAGTGTTATCACAGCATTTACTTTAATTGGAAATTGGTTGAATGGCGCTTATGACAAGCCCGTCTTTCCGCAGCGCACGCTAAAGCCGGTTCTTTTGGTTTCAATTATTACACTGCTCATTTATTCACTTCTTCCAGAAACCATTCGCTTTTCGCGAATCGTAATTCTTTTGAGCGCATTGTTTGCTATTGTTTCACTTCCCCTTATACACGCGTTGTTCAGCAAAATCATTTCAGGAAAGTGGAATTGGCAAGGCAATCCGAAAAAGAGAATTTTGCTCATCGGTTCGGAAGAAGAAGGTACACGCGTTCAAACTTTTTTACATCAGATAGATTATCCCATTGCTTCTTTCGAGCAAATGAATTCAGAAAAATCGCGCAGTCTTTCGCTTTTCGAATATGTTCGCATTCACAAAATTCAGGAAATTATTTTCTGTGCGAAAGACTTAAGCAGCAGTGAAATTATTTCGGAAATGGGTACGCTTTCTTCCCTTCAACTTGAATTCAAAATTGCACCGCCCGAAAGCTTATTCATCATTGGAAGTCAGCATATACAAAGCGCTACAGAAGGCTTCTTCGTTACTGTGAACTCCATTTCGAACACACTGAACAAACGCCAAAAACGCGCATTCGATTTCATTAGTTCTTTCTTCACGCTACTTCTTTTTCCTTCTGTTCTTTTCACTTCAAAACCAGCATCGGCTTTCAGCAATGCGTTAAAGGTTTTTGTTGGAAAAAGATCGTGGGTGGGATACGGAAAAGTAAGTGCTGAATTTGCAAGTCAACTTCCAAAAATAAAATCTGGAATTTTGACTCCGAATAAAAACGCTGTTGTTCTAAACGAAGATGGCGTCCAACAAATGAACGCCATCTACGCAAAAGATTATTCGTGGTGGAAGGATTTGAAATCCTTCACTTCACAGTTCAAACAAATAGGCAATTAGAGTTTAATCTCCCATTTACGAATGGTTTCACCGCTGTTCTTCATTTCAATCTTCACTTCTTCCGAAAATTTCTTCTCATCTTTCTCTGCTGTTACCTTGTAGCTTTTTCCACCTTGAACATTCACGCGGCAATAACCAGCTTTATCCGTTTCTCCATTTTGAATTTCACCGGAATCCAAATCTTCCACTTTAATCTTAACACCTTTAAATGGTTTTCCGTTAGCGTCCTCAACAATGGCAATTAATTGAGCGTAAACACTTTTTTCATAACCCTCGCTCATTAATGCGTAACGTGAAATATCCAATTTATAAATATCTCTATCGCCATATGAATCTTTATACTCTGCAGCGATATACATGTTTTTGTTGTCAGCAGTAAGGGAAAAAGTAGACTCTTCGTTTACGGTATTAATCGGATACCCCAAATTCACTGGCTTCGACCAAACGCCATTTACGAGTTCCGTTTTAAAGATGTCGTAACTGCCCATGCCTAGATGTCCTTCAGATGCGAAGAACAAGGTCTTTCCATTCGGATGAATAAATACAAATTTCTCATCGTAAGGCGTATTAATTACCGGACCCATATTCGTTGGTTTTCCCCAACCAGAACCTGACTTTTCAGAATAGTAAATATCACCACGTCCGAGACCTGTCTGACGTTCACTGATGAAGTACAACCTAGAACCATCGGCTGTTTGAGAAACGCTACTTTCAAAATACGTCGAGTTAATGCTCTTCGGCAAGCGCTCGGCTTCGCGCCACTTCGTTTCTCCTTTTTTCGAATAGAAAATATCTCCAGCATTATCTCCATCGTTCTTATAAACATAGATCATAGATCCATCAGGAACAATGCTCAACACCGCATCGTGATAATTTGTATTCACATAACCTGGTAACTGCTCGCAATCACTCCATTCACCGGTTACAGAATCAATAACACTGAAATAGATATCTTCATAAAACTTATAATCTCCTTTCTCGTCAATGTTCTTTCCCATGCGCTCTGGCGGAGAAGTGGTGTTGTCGCGACGTGACGTGAAAACAATCATCTTTCCATCTGCCGTAATACTCGGAGCGTATTCTTCCAAGCGTGAATTAATGGCACCTCCTAAATTAGTCATGGTAACATCTGCGGGCTTTTCCATTTTACGTTTTGCGAACTCGCATTCACGTATGTACTTAGTTGCCTCTTCCGCTTCATAAGATTTGGGTTTTTCCAATTTCAAATAGGCGTTGTATTTTTCAATGGCCTTGTCCAACTCTCCTGTTCTGTGATAACACTTGGCATAAAACAAGATCAACTCCTTCCTTTCTTCACCAGCTTTAATTTTCGTTGCTTTATCCAATGATTTGAATGCGTCCGAATATTTTTTCAAGTTGTAGTAACATTCCGCTTCACCCAATTGGGCCTTGTAGTTCCTTGGATCATTCGCTAACACTTCGCGAAAAATCGTAAGGGCCCCACGCATATTTCCTGTTACATATTCGTGCTCCGCAGTTAGCATTTTCGTTGCATTTGCAGCCACATCTACATCGCCAGTAATAGTAGAGTCTGTTTGTGTGAAGGCCGTCACCGAAGTGAAAAGCACCAACATTAATCCAAGAATTTTCTTCATATAAATTTGCATTTTACTCTTTCGAAAATAAACAATCACTCATTAAGATTTAATTCTAAATGAAACGGGTTGTGAACACCTTTCTTACCTTCGTGTTGAAAAACAATTATCATGTCAACAACCGAATCTGCAAGCCATCACAACGAACTCGAACGTAAATCCATTTCGGAATTGCTTCAGGGCATGAATACGGAAGACCGCTCTGTGCCTGAGGCCGTGGCGGCTTCGCTTCCACAAATTGAAAATTTGATTGCTGAAATTGTTTCGAAAATGAAACAAGGCGGAAGACTGTTTTACATGGGCGCAGGCACCAGCGGAAGGCTTGGTATTGTTGACGCATCTGAATGTCCGCCAACTTTCGGAGTAGACTTCGGAAGAGTGATCGGAATTATTGCCGGAGGCGACGGCGCCATTCGCAAAGCTGTTGAATTCGCTGAAGACGATGAAGAGCAAGGCTGGAAAGACCTTCGGACCTTCAACATAACTCAAAATGATGTGGTGGTTGGAATTGCTGCGTCGGGAAGAACACCCTATGTCATTGGAGCTTTGAAGAAATGCAACGAAGAAGGCATTTCAACCGGATGTGTGGTTTGCAACGCGGGATCGGCTGTTGCAGCTGTTTCGAAATTCCCTGTTGAAGTGGTTGTGGGACCTGAGTTCGTAACAGGAAGTACAAGATTAAAAAGTGGAACCGCGCAGAAGTTAGTGTTGAACATGCTTACCACCTGCACCTTCATTCAACTCGGACATGTGAAGGGAAACAAGATGGTAGACATGCAGCTTTCCAACTACAAATTGGTCGATCGAGGCACGCGCATGGT
Organism: Flavobacteriales bacterium; assembly: GCA_947466425.1. GTDB lineage: Bacteria > Bacteroidota > Bacteroidia > Flavobacteriales_D > Sanyastnellaceae > CAIZGX01. The sequence continues at coordinate 48,729 of CANIBZ010000007.1, read as the reverse complement.
GATGGAAGAAACAGGATTGAATGCACAGGAAGCGAAAGCACTTTTGTTGAAAGAAGGAAGCGTTAGATTAGCCGTTGACTCGTTGAAAAAATAACATGCACACGTTAGAGCCCTATTATAATTGGAGGGGATTGTATTGCGCTGAGGAAGATGAGCTTTCTCCGTTTTACAACCAGGAGTATTCTGAATTCGAATTCAGCAACAAGATTTACGATTTCTATATTCATCCGCAGTGGGACAACATTGGCAGTCAAACGCTATTTGTGAAATTGCTCTTCGCCCATTACGGCGAGGGTTATGCGATTGTTGAATTGATTGGCGAATGGAACGACTTGTTGTACAACGACATCATGTTTTTGAAGAGAGAATTCGCCGATCATTTGATTCATTCAGGAATAACGAAATTCATTTTCATTGGTGAAAATGTTTTGAACTTCCATACGAGCGACGATTGTTATTACGAAGAGTGGTTTGAAGATGTGAACGATGACGATGGATGGATTGCCTTGGTGAATTTCAGAGATCACGTATTGGAAGATTTTTCAAAGGCTTACATTGATCAATATTTTGTTTCGGGTGGAAATTTGAACGAAGTGAATTGGCGCACGCAACATCCGCATCAGTTCTATGAAAAAATAAGTGCAAGTGTTGTTAAACGAATAGGATAATGAAACAGAGCGAATTGTTTGAAATGAATAGAACCTCATGGAACAAGCGTGTTGCTGTTCACATGAAATCTGATTTTTATTTTTTGGAAGAATTTCTGAATGGAAAAACTTCGTTGAATGAAATTGAATTGAATTTGTTGGGCGACATCCGCGGTAAATCTATTTTGCATTTGCAGTGTCACTTCGGACAAGACTCGCTCTCGCTATCGCGAATGGGTGCTGAAGTAACGGGAGTGGATCTTTCAGACACGGCCATTGAAAAAGCGAGAGAGCTAAACGCGCAAATGAATTTGAACGCCGAGTTTGTTTGTTGCAATGTGTATGATTTGAAGGATCATCTCGACAAAAAATTCGACATCGTGTTCACCAGTTACGGAACCATTGGATGGCTGCCCGATTTACATCTTTGGGCGGAAGTTGTTTCTCATTTCTTGAAGCCTTCGGGCAAATTTATTTTCGTTGAATTTCATCCGGTCATGTGGATGTTCGACAACGACTTTCAAACGTTGGGATACAATTACTTCAATGCTGGACCCGATATTGAAACCAGCACCGGCACTTACGCCGACCCCACTTCCGACATTGAAATCACTTGCGCTTATTGGAACCACTCCACCAGCGAAGTCCTTACATCGCTTCTAGGACAAGGCCTTCAGCTAACTCAATTTCAAGAATTCGATTTTTCTCCATACGCCTGTTTCAAGCACGCCGAAGAATTCGAACCTGGCAAATTCCGCGTCAAGCACTTCGGAAATAAAATGCCGTTGGTGTTTGCGTTGGAGGTGGTTGGGCAGCGTTAAGCACAGGGCTTAATTGTCGCCCGTGTCTTGCGTTTCTTGAAGTATTCTAAAATTTCTTCTTTTGTCATCTTAGATAACTCCTCGCTCAATTTGTCACGCTGTTCACGCATAAATTTTACAGCGTCAAAAGATTTTTCAGTCGTCTTCATATTTTTCAAATTCTCTTGGTGAACGTATTTCTAATTGCTTGTAACCATTTTTGATGTTGATAGAATTGTAACCCCTTATTCTTTCAATGTTCACTATGTGTTTAAAGTTCCAGCTAACTAAAAAGTCTGCTATTATCATTTTTAAAAATACAATTTTAGTTGTTCAGTGAGTCGGTAAATTATAGCAGAATCTAAAAATACCCCGGATAGCAGTGGAAAGCCTTTGAGCGAAGCGAAAAGCTTGGAACGAATAGCCGGAAATAGGTCCTGAATGCCTGTTAGGCGAATCTCTTCGAGGAATGCTTCGCGAATGTCTTGGACGATTATAGAAAAAAGAAAGAAAAGTCGTAGACATTCGTTCAAAGGGCATTCGTCTGAAAGACATTCTTCCCCTATCTTACCTTTTCTTAACTTCTCTTACCTTTTTGCGGGAAAAATTTCGGAAATAAAATGCCTTTGGTGGTTGGGTTGGAGGTGGTTGGACGCTCTTAGGACAATATTCCATTTGTCAGTCCAAAATGTTGGCCATCTGAATTTGTATTAAACTTTATTGAGAATCGTGATACCATTTTGTTAGTCGTGATTTCTCAATTTTAGGCACATAGCCAAGTTGCCTATTGCACAAGTCTTTTAAATGATTTGCAACGGGTTCAAAGTTGTCTTTAAATTGATAACCTAAAATAATTTTTTCAATTTTCGGGATGGGGATTTTTGCTTCGTCCGAAATAGATTTAAACTTTGAGTGATAAATTGGAAGTTCTAAATACTTTATTGTATGCGTCCTATTTGAATACTTGGAAATGTCCGTTCGAATAATTGGTGATGTAACCTCATTTTTAAATGAATAAGTCGTCGGTCCAACTGCCTTAATTTTCCTATGATCAAAGAGTAACCGTGCTTCTTGTTCAAGTTTAAATAGCCGAGATTTATGAAAGCAAACTATTTGACCTAAGTCAACAGATACTTGCGGCTTTGAATTTTCAAGTTGTGATTGAAGTTTGTTTAACCCTTTAAGATTTGTCATTGATGAAGCACCATAAAGAACTTTGGAGAGAAAATAATCATTCCAATTCACAGGCTGACTTTCGTCAAAACTTAATTCAATGGCTACCCCCTCTCCATTATTTCCATAAAGCCGCCACATGTTAAATTCAATCTCTTTTGTGTCTTTGCTCGTCAATAAAGATTTTTCACACATTGATAACAAGTAAAAATTATCTTTTGCATCCTTTCGCCTGTCAGCATCTGTAGTGATCAAGTCCCCAGCAAAAGAATATTCTCTTGGATCATTTAGGTTACGAAGGTTGTAAAGTCGAAGGCTACGACCTGTGATTATAGACTGAATAGCAATCAAGTTTGTAAAATGAATGAAGCGCAAACGACCTTTATAAAAATATTCACTTTGTTCTAAATATTTATTGTCAGTTGGAATGAAAAAATGAGATTGATTAACCTCATTAACATTACCTTTTCTTGCAGAATTAATCGTCACACTTGGAAGTAGCTGATTAATTTCCTTAATGATTTGTTTCTCTTTTACTGTCTGTTTCATTCTATTGTTTTATCTGGTCGCTAACGCTAAAAACCCACCCAATGCATGCCAACAAAGCGAGATATGTGAAAGTCTGTTGCGGTTAAATAAAAGTAATTAAAAGAAAAGCTGAGAAATTAATTGTTCAAAACAATTCTTCCCCTCTCTTAACCTCTCTTCCCTTTTCTTAACTCCTCATTATCGTCGCAGACATTCGCGAAGCATTCGCCCGAAGGGCATTCGTCTGAAAGACATTCTTCCCCAGAATAAACAGCATATAAACTGCATATAAAGATTAGTGCGTTTTCCAAATCCTAGAAATATGTTTGTCTTATGGAACAAAAGCTTATTAAGTCGGAAATTGAATCGCGAATATTCATCATTCGTAGAAAGCAAGTTATGTTTGACAGAGACTTGGCTCGGTTGTATAACGTTCAAACGAGAGTTCTAAATCAAACTGTAAAGCGCAACGCCAATAGATTTCCTGAACAATTTATGTTTCAGCTAACCTCTGAGGAATTCGATAATTGGAAGTCACAAATTGTGACATCCAATTCTGAAAAAATGGGATTAAGAAAACTACCGTATGTCTTCACAGAGTATGGAGTGGCAATGTTATCAGGTGTTTTAAATAGTGAAATAGCGTTAAATATCAACATTGAAATTATCCAAACGTTTATCGATTCACGTGCCAGCACGAAACATTCACCATCATTGCAAAGACGAGTTAGTGAAATTGAAACGAGACTTATTAATCAAGAAAACAAATTCAACGAAATTTTTAATTTCATATCTGAAAATAAGTTTCCTCAGTCGGGTATTTTCTTCCAAAATCAAATCTTCGATGCGTACATCTTTTCAAGCGAATTGATTGCAAAAGCCAAGAGATCCCTTATTCTTATCGATAACTACATAGATGAAACCACGCTGCTGCAGCTTTCAAAAAGAAACAGAAGAGTTTCCTGTACCATTTATACTGAAAGGATTACTGAACAATTGGAACTCGATTTGAAAAAACACAATGCCCAATACAAACCTATTGAAATTCGAATTCTTAAAAATTCTCACGACCGATTTATCATTCTCGATGATAAAGAACTCTATCATCTTGGCGCGTCATTGAAGGATTTAGGAAAACGATGGTTTGCATTTTCTAAAATGGATGGACTCGTGTCTCAAATACTCTCACATCTACATGATTAGGTAGTCGCAGACATTAGCGAAGCATTCGCCCGAAGGGCATTCGTCTGAAAGACATTTTCCCCTCTCTTACCCAGAGTCAAAAGATATTTCGACCCGATTACTTGTAACGATAGCCCCGATCAGTAACCTAAAGGTTCTCTACTTGTATGTCGGACTCTTAAAACCCTGATTTCTTTCTTGACATTTTCAATTTGATATGTCACTCTGTAACTAAAAACCACAAATGCACGAAAGTCTACATTCATCGGGTCTTTCAGTTTATCGACTTCCGATGTAAGTGGATTTCTTTGTACAACCAATAATCTTTCAAAGATTGCTTTTTTGACAATTTTCGGTGCTATGTTCACTTTGCTCATCTAAATACTCAAGAATTTCTTTGAGCTGATCGAGGGCTTCACCGTCCCATATTAGTTTAAATGAGGATGATTTTACCATTTAGATAATTCCTTAACAGCGTCTTTATGAGAAACAAAATTTCCATTCTCAACACGTGCTACTGCCTCATCTAATTCCTTGTTGTATTGTTTACGAGTTATTCGTTTGGTGTCGCTGTCAACATCCAAAAAACTTTTAATCATTTCTAACACTAGAGACTGCTGTCTGGCTGATAGAAGTGGCAGATAATTATCAACTTGTTTCTTAATTGCTGTAGTCGTCATAGTGATATATTGAATTAACCAAATTTAGGAATAAACATTTGAATCTCAAATTTCAGCTTAGGGAGATCTCTCCAACCTCATAAAAACTGTCTATTCAAAGATATCATTCGCTGCGGACCTGCGCATAACAATCCACTTGCGGACTATATGCGAAAGCCTGTTGCGGTTAACTAAAGATAATTAAAAGGAAAGCTGAGAAACTAATTGTTCAAAACAATTCTTCCATACCCCTAATGTCTTAGACGAATGCCTGCAGCGAATGTTACGTTGTAACGAATGCCTGCGGCCAAAATTCTAGCGACAATAGGCACTGTCTGTTTTATTTGTTATTTCCTTCTGAAAGCAGCTTATCTATATAGGCACGCTCTTCTTCAAAAGTCATATTCATAATTTCGAGACTTAATTTATCTCGAATTTGACGCATAACTTTAATTGCATCAAATGTTTTGTTGGCATCTTTATTCTTCGTTTCCATAATTGAAAATTTCTTTAGGAGTTCTTATTTCAATAGATCTGAAAATCCTTCGGAAGTTTTCTGTTAATGAAGTTGATTAGTCGTGCTACGTTAGGATCAGCGTCCCAAGCGCTTGATAGCCCAGAGTATGAATAGCTTACTGCACTTCCACCTCCATATATTGATACCGTGACACTCATTCCATCCACTACGTTCGTTGAACTTTTTAATTGAAAGTTTGATTTGATCCCTTGAAAGAAAATAAAGGCAGAGTCTTGTTCATTCGCATCAAGGTGAATACGCTTTAAGACGCTTGAATCCTTACCATCAATTGTTGACCATTTTTGGACAAACAGCGTGTCAGGATTTTCATTTTGAAAATTGAACAAGGCGGTAAATCGGGGCTCGGTTGGCATGCCATGTACATTAATACTAAGCGAACAATCGCGACTTAATGTGTCTTCATTTTGCGCATCCGATTTTTGATCTTCGCCAAACCCGCATGAAAACATGGTTAATGCCAATAGAAATGCTATTTTCTTCATGTTATATTTTGATTTGTCTCTAACGCTATGCATAGCTTCATTACACAAACTAAATCGCAACGCTTAAATAAATATAACTAATTCGTTGGCGAATTACCAATTAATAAAAATTAATACACTGAATAATTTCAATCCTAATTCCGTTTGAAAATCTTTCGAGAAGCATCCGTTCAAAGAACATTCCCCCAAAGGGCATTCGTCATAGACATTCTTCCCCTCTCTTACCTCGATTCTAAAAATCTTTCGACCCGACGAGACTTATTCAACAATAATTTTTCTCACTTCAATTGTTCCGTCTTTTAAGTACACGCGAACAGAATACAAACCCGTAGCGAGAGCATTTATTTCGATAATTACTGCGCCCACTTCGAGACCAGATTCGCTGTAAATAAGACTTCCAATTGGATTAAATAACTCAACCTTACAGATAGAGCTTCGTGTTGTTTGTACTGCTACTCGATCACTCGATGGATTGGGGTATACGTTCACTCCATAAGCATCTTCACTTTCCTCTTCCACTCCAACCAACTGATTGCAATCGGTCGTCTGAAGGTATTGGTCGTAATACTGCTGCACTTCATCTGAATATTGCTTCATCTTGTAAACCGCATTTACTGAAGGGCTGCCAGCTGACAATGTATCAGAGCCTACAATACGTGCAACGGAAATACACAGCGGAACGTTGGGTTGAAGATCACCAACAAAAGCAGAAACTATCAGGCGTCGATCGCCACCAGTATTTCCAACATTCTCTTCGTTCCAAACACCAGGCACTCCCACCTCACCGCTGTACATGAAAGAGGTTTGCTGCTGAGTTATTGGATTCAAAATTGAAGAACCATCAATCCGCTTTCCTTGCAAAACTCGATACGCTTGCTCGTTAGAATTAGGCCCTCCATAAACCGGGTTTGAACTATTATAACAATAAACACTCGATGTTACCGACCTATTTAATAATCGATAACCACAAGCCGGAACTTCATTGGCGTATCCATAGGACGAGCTCGACGGCTCATCAAAATCATCTGCATTGTATCCGAAAACTAAATTTCTCGTGCTATCACATCCAATGAAATCATCATAAGACGTTCCAACATCAAAATCTGTATGCATTCCGAAATAAAATTCGTTCAAAGGAGTTTCGTCACGATTGACTATGCGATAATCCGTGAAGACTGAATTACTTAAAGCCGCATTGGTAGAGTTTTGAAAAAGATACGTCATGACTGACATTTCGAGATTCGAAACTGTATTTCCGAAATTAGAATCTAGATAAGTTGGTGAAACTTCTCTTCCATCTGAAACAATATAAAATGCTGCCTCGTCTCCTTTGATTTCTGGCGCATCTCCAAATTGTGGCTCGTAGATATTGTTTCCATTCACATCGTGAAACGGCGCAATTATTTGTGGCTCGCCATTGATCACAGAACCATTTCCTGGCCATTCCAAAATATCAATTGGAGCCGAATAATTCGCTTCGTACCAATGTTGATTGTGGTATTCGATTTCGGATTGTTTTACTTTCCATGTGCGATTGTATTTTTGTGCGAAATTGTTCGAATACGCATTGGCAAATGGCCCAGAGTAAGCCCCATTCAAACCTGATTCGAATAATCCACCAACACCAGAGACAACATCGCCTTTCATTCCATATAAAAGCTGATCACATGCATATACAATCCTTTTATTCTTGTAGTTCAGGCCAATTGGTCTAGACTCTATATTGCCGTATGCACTTTCGTACATATATGAGCCGAAAGCAGGATAAGACCTCTCAGAAACTAATTCATTTGAGATGAACTGATGCCTCCAGCCATTTTGCACTGTGCAAATCCCGCCCCAAGCGCCATCGTCAGAAATAGCTCTTCCCCTGCATATTGCAAACTCCCTTCCTTCGAAATTTATTACATTAACAACGTATTTGCTTAATTCGGTTTTTTTTGCAAGGTCAAAAGAATCGCCTCCCATAAAGTCAAATCCTTGAGATCGGACATGTGCCGTAAGACTGACCAAGTAGCCTCTTTGAGTTCGAAAAACATTTCCCAATTTCGTAGTGTTGAACACACTAAAATCCATACCTAAATCATCAAACACCCACTCTCCGCTTTCAGTTCTTCTAAACAAAAATTCACTGCATTTTCCGGAAACAAATAGCTGTCCGTCTATCATACTGAAACGCATCAAAGAATCGCAGGCTATTTCTTCCGAGTGCGTAACGCCAAGAGTATCGATATAATACATTCCTGAAAAGCCCTCTTTGATGTAAAACATTTTATCATCGTAAACCTGCGCATCTATCACAGAATCTAAATAGGTTGGATAAAAACTTCCATTTTCAAAAAAGCACACTTTACTTGTAAAGTTTGAGAACAAAAATACTTTGTTACTAAATACGGTTCCGAAGCTGAATCTTGTATAGTCGGGATAGCTGTATTCACTCCAAACCCCATTCTCTAATATTGCCAGATTTGCGTATGAAATATTTGTGATTGAATCTTTCTTGGTCCCCACAGCACAGAGCATTTCTGAGGTGCTGAACAAGTCGTAAACTCTACCAAATTTCGTATCCCAATCCAAGGGCACATCGGAGAGGGTGTCACCTTTCAACACTTTCAATGCAGGGCGATTAAGCGTGTCACCGTAATTAACTGAGAGAAAAAGAGAATCATGAAATGCTTCTCCGTCGTCACAGAGGAAACTATCATACGAATCGTTCAAGATGTGTTGCTGGTTATTTGCTACAAAGGGCACGAGGCGTTGGGCGTGTGTTAACTCACATGCAATACAAGCAAGGATAAAAAGTAAAATTTTTCTCATAGTCTTTTTGTATTGAAACTTATTCCACAATAATTTTTCTCACCTCAGTTGTTCCGTCTTTCAAATAAATTCGAACGGAATAAAGACCTGGGGTATAAGCGCTAATGTCCACACTCGTATTGGCAGTTTTCAAACATGTTTCACTGTGAACGAGACTTCCAACAATATTGAATAATTCAATTTTAGAAATGGAACTTCGTGTAGTTTGAATGGTAATCTTTTCTTTAGCCGGATTCGGAAACACGTGAACACCAAACAACTCTTCATTCACTTCTTCAATGCCTACTAACTGATTGCAATCGGTGGTTTGAAGGTATTGGTCGTAATACTGCTGCACTTCGTCTGAATACTGTTTCATTTTGTAAACTGCGTTCAAAGATTGGCTGCCGCCAGTCAAAGTGTCTGAGCCCACAACCCTTGCAAACGAGAGACATACCGGCTCATTTGGCAAAAGCTCACCTACTTGGAAAGATGCAACCATTCGACGATCATAGGGGTAATTTTGGTTATTAGCCTCATTCCATACATCGCTCACCCCGACTTCACCTGAATACATAAACGTTGTAAGTTCCTGCGTAAAAATGTTTATTGCAAAAATGCTATCCATGTCTAAGCCACTCATGTAATTATAGTGGTCATAATTAGTAATTGGAGATTCTGCAGTTCCTGGTATTGTCATAAAATACATTGCTGCGTTTATTGGCGCATTCAATCCAACCAAACCACAAGCCGGAACCTCATAACCATATCCGGGATAGGCGGCAGAAGATTCGTCGAAATCATCTCCATTGTAACCAAAAACCATATTTCTTTGAACATCAGAACCAACATAATTATCGAGAGGATTGCCTAAGACGTACTCCTCAATAAATCCGAATAAAGTATTCTGTAACGGTTCTGTATCTCGCAGAATAAGTCTGTAATCTGTAAATAAAGTATGAGCTAACGCTTCGTTATTTGAATTCTTGAACAAATAATTCATTACACCTATTTCAACATTCGATTTATTCCGAGCTGTTTCAATCGGCTGATATTCACTGGTAATTTCTCTTCCATCTGAAACTATGTAAAAAGAAGCCTCATCTCCTTTTATTTCAGGCGCGTCTCCAAACTGAGGTTCATAAATATTGTTTCCGTTTACATCGTGAAAAGGAGCTAACACTTGCGGTTCTCCATTCAGGGCATCTCCATTCCCCGGCCATTCCAACAGATCGGGCGGTGCTGAATAATTCGCCTCATACCAATGGTTATTGTGGTAATCAATTTCCGCTTGAGACACTTGCCAAATCCGATGGTATTTTTTCAGGTAATCGTTCCCGTATTCACTTGCTACTGGCCCTGCATAAGAGCTATTCAAACCTGAAGCAGTCTGTCCACCGTATCCGGTAACCGTCATATCACTTTTAACTCCGAATACTTCAACAACGGATGATGATGTTAGCAATTTATTTTTGTAAAAAAGTCCCGGTTCAAATTTATCTGAGTTAATAGAGTTTGATTGTTCGTCAAAAAAACCAAAGGAGGGCGTATTAAACTTGTACAAATTCTCATTTTGAATTGCTTGACCTTTCAATCCTTTCTCTACAACACTTAGTCCTCCTGAGGGACCATCCGCGTTTGGAATACATGCCGACCAATCCTTGTTTTCAAATTGTACTACATTTTGCACTCTTCCAAAAAGACATACTTGATCTTGTAAAGCATAAGACTCAATAGTGGCGAAATAATTCGAGTTCTCTCTATGATAACTCGAGAAGTTCCCTACGTAGCCAGAAGCGGTTCTAAATACCTCAACTAATTTTTTCGTGTCGAACTTACTCCAATCTAAAGAAAGGTCATCTGGCACCCATGTTCCGTTGTTGTCTAAGCGATATAAAAAATCATCGCACCTTCCAGAAACATATATGCTACCATTCAAGAGACTAAAACCATTCAATAAACCACAAGGCAGGTCAACTTGAACAACATTACCATTCACATCCAAAGAAAACAATCCGGGGTCGAAATATTTAATGAAATATAATTTATCACCAAAAACTTGTGCATCTGAGACACCATCAATTCCCGTATCAGTGAATTCACCATTTGAAAATTCCAACACAGGGTCGCCATTCCTTCCAAAAAGATATAATTTTTGATTGAAAAACCTCGCGTATTGAAACTTGATAAATTGGAAGTTATTAAAACTGTAATAATTCCAAGACCCGTTGGTAAGCACTCCGACTGTTGGATGAGCAGCCTGAAATCCTGGATCTACTATATTCCCAACAGCGAAAAGTTGATCACCAACAGCGAGCAAATCATAGGCGTTAAAATGATAACCATTGTCAACAATATTTGCCTCATAAAGAACATTATTCTTATAGACTGCAATACTCTTACGGTTCATACTCTCCGATGATCTCACAGCTAAGTACATGGAGTCTTGGAATACTTCCAGATCAAAACAAGAGAAATCATCAAACGAATCGTTTAATATGTATTCTTGGTTATTCGCCACATAAGGAATTAGGCGTTGGGCGTTCGTAGTTTGAAAAATAATAACTAGCAAACTGAATAGTAAAAGTCTTTTCATGTTGAGGAATTTTCAACAAATAAAATCAAAACTTCCTTGCCGTTTTTTTCAAGATTCTTGATTTATTTCCTTTCAACGAGATTGAATTATCACACCTTAGGGTCGAAAGATATTTCGACCCGATTAAACTTAACTTCTCTTAATTCTTCATAATCGTCGCAGACATTCGCGAAGCATTCGCCGTAGGCATTCGTCTGAAAGACATTCTAGAGGGGTTTCACCCCTCTAAGCATTTCGCGCTTGCCCGGCGGCCCCGCCAACCTTTCCACCACAAACCCCGCCGCTTGAAGATTGCGACGTACTTCGCCTTTCGCGCAATAGGTGACGAAGATGCCGCCTTCATTCAACAAGTCGAAACACTGTTGCATACGCGCTAGCGTCCACAAGCCAGGCTCTACGCGAGGTCCAAAGGCATCGTAATAAATGACATCGAATTTCTCTTCGGAAGAAAATTCTTCCAACCCCACTTCCACTCGAACAAATGAAAAATTTTCTTGTAGTGAAATCCATTCGCCAACATTAGAAGTATGAAATTTCATTTCGAATTGATCCGTTCGACTCGCCGATAATTCTTCCAAGATTTCCTTCGACAACGGATAAGGCTCGAGCGCGCAATAGTGAATCTTTTTTGTTGCATGTTGAAGGGTTAACATAGCATTCAATCCCGTTCCCAAGCCCACTTCCAAAATGCGAATCTCTTCTTTGTCGCACGCCTTCAATCCGCTTTCAATAAAGACATGCATAGATTCTTGCACCGCGCCGTGCGTGCTGTGATAAGTCTCTTCCACTTCCGGAATAAACAACGTGAACGAGCCGTCTGCCGTTTGCTTCAATTCACGCGTGCGCGATTTGTTCACCGCGGTATTGTTCAAACTATTTTCTTGGTAGGGTTCCACTGGATTTTTATCTCTCTACTTTTGATTAACAAATAATTGCTATGGCAAAGAAAACGAAAGCACCCGCTACAAAAAAATCGAAGAGCATCCTGAACGCAAATAGTCACGAGTTCCTTGAGAAGTACATTAACAACATTGCTCCAACCGGATTCGAAACACCCGGACAGCAAATGTGGTTAGACTACATTCGTCCATACATAGACACACACATCGTAGACACTTACGGAACCGTGGTGGGTGTAATTAATCCAGATGCCCCTTACAAAGTTGTGGTTGAAGCACACGCCGATGAAATCGCGTGGTTCGTGCATTACATTACTCCAGACGGATTTATATACCTGCGTCGCAACGGTGGAAGCGATCACATGATTGCACCATCTATGCGTGTGAATATTCAAACGGCGAAAGGTTTGGTGAAAGGCGTATTCGGATGGCCGGCGATTCATGTTCGTCAAGAGAAAGAGGAAGCTCCTTCCATGAAAAATATTTTCTTGGATGTGGGCGCTAGAACAAAAGACGAAGTGGAAGGACTGGGCATTCACGTGGGATGCGTAGCCACCTTCGAAGATGAGTTCATGGTATTGAATGACCGCTACTACTTAGGTCGCGCGTTAGACAACCGCATTGGTGGATTCATGATTGCCGAAGTAGCACGTATGTTGAAAGAGAACAAAGTCAAACTTCCATTCGGTGTGTACTTCACCAATTCTGTTCAAGAAGAAATTGGATTGCGTGGTGCTGAAATGATTGCACATCGCATTAATCCGGATGTTGCCATCGTTACAGACGTTTGTCACGACACACAAACTCCTATGATGAGCAAGATCATGAGCGGAGATTTAGCGTGCGGCAAAGGCCCCGTAGTTAGTTACGGACCAGCCGTTCAAAACAACTTATTGAAGCACATCATTAACACGGCCGACAAGAATAAAATCGACATTCAACGTGCAGCTGTTTACAGAGCAACAGGAACAGACACCGATGCCTTCGCATACAGCAATGCAGGTGTTGCGAGTGCACTTATCTCACTTCCATTGCGCTATATGCACACGACAGTTGAGATGGTTGCCAAAGACGATGTTGAGGCAGTCATTCATTTGATCTACCATTCGTTGAAAACGATTAAAAACAATCAAGACTGGAGATACATTAAGTAATTCCATTTTGTTGGAAATAAAAAAGAGGAACCGATGGTTCCTCTTTTTGTTTGTCTGTGAAATAAGCTTACGCCTTTTTAGCTGCAAGAGCTGCTTTCACTTTGCCTTCGATTTCTGCCATTAATTCTGGATTGTCGTCTAGCAATTGTTTCACCGCATCACGTCCTTGTCCCAATTTGGTTTCACCGTAAGAGAACCAAGAACCTGCCTTTTTCACAATAGTCAAATCAACACCCATGTCAATTAACTCACCTACGCGGCTAATTCCTTGACCATAAATAATGTCGAACTCTGCCGTTCTGAACGGTGGAGCAACTTTGTTTTTTACCACTTTCACTTTGGTGTGATTTCCAATTACATTCTCTCCGTCTTTCAATTGAGTAGAGCGACGAATATCTAAACGAATGGAAGCATAGAACTTCAGTGCGTTACCACCTGTTGTTGTCTCAGGGTTACCGAACATGACACCAATCTTTTCACGCAATTGGTTAATGAAGATGCAGCAACATCCGGTCTTGCTAATGGTGCCTGTAAGCTTACGTAAAGCCTTCGACATTAAACGTGCTTGAACACCTACGTTTGAATCGCCCATTTCTCCTTCAATCTCAGAACGAGGAGTCAATGCAGCCACAGAGTCAATGACAATTAAGTCAATGGCGCCTGAGCGAATGAGGTTATCAGCAATCTCTAAACCTTGCTCACCATTATCTGGCTGAGAGATCAAAAGATTCTCTGTATCAACACCCAACGCTTCAGCGTAGAACTTATCGAACGCGTGTTCCGCATCTATGATAGCAGCAATGCCGCCCATCTTCTGACACTCTGCAATCGCGTGAATGGCTAAGGTTGTTTTACCCGAAGATTCCGGACCGTAGATCTCTACGATTCTTCCTTTCGGAAATCCGCCTATGCCTAACGCTAGATCCAGACCCAACGATCCGCTTGGAATCACTTCCATGGCTTCCACTGCGCTATCGCCTAATTTCATTACAGCGCCCTTACCGTAAGTCTTTTCTAACTTATCCATGGTCAATTGAAGGGCCTTCAATTTTTCTTTATTTACTTCAGACATGTTTCTTTAATTTTTAATTGTTTGACAAATTTGTTGTGTGATCTTGTAATGTATTTACGACTTGTTATTTTTTTTCGGGTAGAGGTCACGTATGATAAAAAACACCAACAGGTACAAGAAGGAAAAACCGCAAGCGAAGACCAATGAATTGTCTTTCGCTGGATTTTCCAACGTACCCTTGTTCTTCATGAAGTGATTGAACAATTCATGAGAAATAAACCAACTTAACCCAAATAAAATTGGTGCTAAACCGAGATAAATGATGTTAAAAATTTTTGTCATAGTTTTTTCTTTTCGACTTAGCGAAATTGCACTAAATTTATTCATACAAAAAGAAAAATATATGCAGTTTATAAGCAAGTTATTCGTAATCGTGTTGATATTGACCTCAAGCGTGGTTTCAGCACAAAAAAAGAACATCCTGAAGTTGGATATTTCTTCTCCAATCATGCGCACCGCGAATGTCTCTTTCGAGCATCAAACGAAAGAAAGATCAAGCTTTGTTATTGGTGGTTTATATCAAGATCAAAGCGATGGCTTCGCAAGCAGCTACATTACACGCGTTGCCATTACCCCTGAATTCCGTTATTACATGGGCAAGTACAATGCACCTGAAGGTATCTACCTTTCTATGTTTGCGCGTTACCAGTATATGGAAGCGCTTGAACAAATTTATGTGGGATACGACCCCATTACATACATGACAATCTACGATTACAACAAACGCAACATTAACACAGGCGGAGTTGGAATGTCATTCGGTTACCAAAGAATTTTCCAAGATAAAATTAGTATCGACGTAAACTTCGGAACCATCTGGAATAGCGGAGACACGCGTGTGTCAACCAGCGAACCTTTTGTTGAAGCACCTAACGAAGCCTTCCGTCCTTACGTTGGATACTTTGTCCGCACAGGAGTTGCTGTCGGATTTTTGTTCTAAGAAATTTTAGAGAAATCTAGTTTATCGAAGTCGGCTTGCCAATGCAACGCCGACTTTGCTTTTTTAGTGGCGGTTCTATACTCATTATATGAAGCGGAATTCAGCACTTTCTGAATCCCTTCTGCTATAGCTTTCGGCGTTACTTCTTCAATTACCTCACCTACTTTAAATTCATTCACAATGCGCGCGGGTTCAACCAAATTGCTTACCAGCACTGGCACTCCCGCATGAATGTAATCGAACAATTTATTTGGAAGGGAAAGCGTGTAGTTCATGTGTAACGGCTTGTCTAAAGACACTCCCAAGTGCACACGCTGCGTTAATTTTTTCAGTTCGAAGTAAGACATACGTGGAAGAACTTTTACTTTTTCTTCCAACCGAAGTTCAACTATACGCTTCTTGATGTTTTCCAAATCTCTTCCTGCACCAACAATCAACAATTGAATTCCTTCCAAATATTGAAACGCTTCAACCAATTCCATTCCGCCTCTATCTGGATCAATATATGCACCTTGAAGAACGACGGTTTTCGTTTCAAACAACTCCTCCCGTTCACTTTCATCTTCCACCAAAATGGGCATGTTGCGTTGTACTAAAACTTCGCGGTTGTATTTCTTTCGATAGATGGAAGCAATGCTTTCATTCACCGTAATAAAAAGATATACATGCGGAATGCATCGTTCTTCAATGCGCGTCCAGATAGCTTTAATTCGCTCTCTTCCGGTTAACCCTTCCGCCTCTGTAAAATACTCGTGCGAATCGTAAATGACTTTTGTGCCTCGAAGCTTCTTCATCAAAACCGCCGGCCACAACACGTCTAAATCATTCGCCCAAATGACATCGGTTTTGTGAAAGAGCAAATAGAAGAACATGCGCACATTCAACATGAAATAAAACAAAGGTCCTTTGCTAAAAAAGACGCGCAATCGATTTGTAGAATATGTGCGTTGAATAGAAGTGCTCTCGGTCTTTAAAACACCGACAAGCTGAACGTCCCATTTTTTATGTTGAAGGGAATCGCAAATCTTGCTTACTCGTTGATCGTATGCTAGATCATTCGAGACGAGGACTGCAACTCGCATAGCTTTATGCCATCATGTTGTTTCGAAACTTACGAAGGACTTCCTTCGTGTATAAAGGGAAGTCTGCATTCATCATCCAACCGAAATACCCCGGCTCACGCGTCAGAACGTCTGCCACTTTCACTCCTTTGTGTTTTCCGAATCCAAATACCATATCGCCTTCTTCGTTGTATTGAAGATTACCAATGAGGTCCGCTCTTTTTCCATAGCTGCTCATGGTTTCTATTTCTTCAATGGTCGTTGGAAGAGCTCGCTCGTCATCCTTGTACTTTTCATACATTCCCTTGAACACTTCGTAAGTAGCCTGAGTATCTACTAGCGCAGCGTGAGCGTTTTCTAACGTTCCTCCGGTATAGTATTTAAACGCAGCAGACAAATTGCGTGGTTCTAGTTTGTGGAAAAGGATTTGCACATCAACAGTGTTTCTTCCATCCAAAGTGAATGGAATACCCACGCGAAGAAATTCTTCTGCAAGCAATGGAATATCAAACTTATTGCTGTTGTAACCTGCGAGATCGCAGCCTTCAATGAAGTCATTCAACATAGGCCCACAATCTGAAAACAAAGGTGCATTCTTCACGTCAGCATCATAAATTCCATGAACCAAAGAAGATTCAATGGGAATAAGCATTCCAGGGTTAATTAAGAACCTTGTGTCTTTAAACTCGGGTAGCGTTTCAGTTGCTCCATCTGGCATAACTTTTACAAAAGCTATTTCCACGATGCGATCTTTCGCAACGTCGGTCCCGGTGGTTTCCAGGTCAAGAAAAACCAACGGTCTCTTTAAGTGAAGCATGAATTATTTTATTGAACCTTAACTTTGATGTACTGATACTTTTCGTATTCCGATTTATTTTGCAAAGCATCGTTTTCGAATTTCTTTCCCTGAACTACATTGATTGGCTTTTCAAATTTAAAGTCAACATTTTCAATGTATCCATTCTTCAAAAGAGCCTTTGTCAATCCCTTCTGAGCATTAACCGAACGTTCGTTCGAAAGCATTTCGTTGGTTTTGCTTCCAGCGGTAGGAACGTTCGAAGCACTTCCTTCAATAGTTATTGTTACAAAAGCCTTTTGATCAATAACTTTTTGGCAGTTCACGATAAACTCTTTAAACTTAGTCTCTTCTCCAGAGAAATCACTTTTCCCGTAAAGGAAATAGTGTGAGTATTCGGCGTAAGTCTTGTCTGCGTCGATCTTCGTTTGAATTGGGTCTTCTTTATTAAATACGATATCGTCCTTTTTAGCAATTAACTGTATCTCTCTTGTGTAGTCGTGCTTTTCGCCATCGCAAGGCACTGTTAACGATTCATACTTCAGCTTCTCAATACCATTCAAATAGTCAATTGAATAAGTAGAACAGGGTTGAAGGACAGCTAAAAACTCGCCATTGTCATTTTTGGCCAATGACTCTTGTTTTTCGTTAGACTTTGTATTTACTATTACCACTTTCAGCCCCTCCTTCGGTAAGCTGTTTCCCTTAGCCGGCTTGAAAACACCTTTCAAGCTTGCCAATTGTTCTCCCTTTTTAACTGGCATCAAGACTTCATAAATATCTAAATCACCCAATCCACCATCTCTTCTTGAACTATAAAAAGCGCGCTTTCCGTCGGCCATCGGTTGGAAGAATATATCATCGTCCACAGTATTCAATGGGTAACCCATATTCTCTGGCGCTCCCCACGTTCCATCAGGTAAACGCTCGCTTACAAACAGATCGAATCCACCCATCGTTGAATGTCCTTTCGACGCGAAGTATAAATACTTCCCGTCAGCACTCAAAAACGGTGCGTCCTCCTCGTAAATTGTATTGATAACACTCCCTAGATTTTGAGCCAATCCCCAAGATCCATTCGAATTTCTATCGCATCTATAAATATCTCGCTGTCCAATACCGTTTGGACGGTCTGACACAAAATACAATTCATTTCCATTAGCAGAAATAGTACAATGTGTTTCCCAGTATTTCGAATTGATATTAGAAGATAATTTCACCGGAGCATTCCATGTTTCACCCAAAAGAGTCGAATACATTACTTGACCATCGCCAAGACTATCCTTGTAAATGAACAACGTGTTTCCATCTGGAGAAACAGAAATAGTTGCGTCATGATCATCCGAATTCAAATTCAACAATTCCGGCACGGCCCATTTCCCATCTCTTCCTTTAAAGGAAACGTAGATATCATCACGGTATTTGTCAGTTATAAAGTCTTTAATTTTCGCATTGGTTGAATCGGGTCTAAGTCTTCTGCTAGTGAAGAAAATGCTGCTCTCATCAAACGAAAGTACTGGACCAAAATCAGCAAAAACACCGTTAATTGTTGCGCCTGCATTCGTAATAGTATACTTCTTAGGACTTGCAACCAGAAGTTTAGCAAACTCGTTAATTTGTAATGCTCGGTCAATTTGAGCAGCCAGTTTGTGGTTTTTGTTTATTTGACTCTTCATGAGCTCTAAGCTTTCAGAAGAATCATTAAACTTCATATTCAAGTGTTGCGCAATGGCTAAATAAAACAGAGCCTCAACCGGAGCGGCTTTCTCGTTTGGATCGAAGGGGTCATAGCCTGAATTCAATTTTTTCGAGGTAGCTTTTTCCAAATACTTCAAAGCTTCAACCTTATTGGTCTCTGTCTGCAATAAGCAGTAGCCTAATTTGTAATTTACATTGATATTTTCAGCATCCATAGCCAAAACCTTTCTCCACTCATTTGAAGCTTGATCCCAAAAATTTTCTTCCATCAATTTATTCGCTTCTGAAAAAGCTGCATTAAATTCTGGATTACCAACATTCGAAGATGCGTGCACACTGCTGAAAGCAGACAACACGACGATCAAAAGGGAAAAGAAACGAGTTTTCATAGGTTTACTTTTTTTCAAAAATTATATTTCACGATTTACATCCCATTCCTCCAAATAATCTGCAACGCGGCGAACAAAACGTCCTCCTAATGCGCCATCTACTATTCGGTGATCGTATGAATGTGACAAAAACATCATGTGGCGAATGGCAATGGCATCTCCCTGCGGAGTTTCTATAACAGCTGGCTTCTTGCGAATTGCGCCTACGGCTAATATAGCAACTTGCGGCTGATTAATAATGGGCGTACCCATTACATTTCCAAATGAACCAACGTTGGTCAAGGTATATGTTCCACCCTGAATTTCATCTGGAGTTAATTTATTTGCGCGAGCACGCTCTGCCAAGTCATTTACTTTTTTGGCGATACCCACTAAATTCAACTGGTCTGCATTTTTAATTACTGGAACAATTAAGTTTCCTGAAGGCAAAGCAGCAGCCATTCCAATGTTAATATCGCCACGCATGATGATATTGTTTCCATCTACACTTGCATTCACTCCCGGGAAATCACGAATAGCTTTCGCAACAGCTTCAATAAAAATTGGAGTAAACGTTAATTTCGTTTTTGCATTCGCTTCGAACTGCTTCTTCACTTTGTTTCTCCACATAACCACATTCGTCAAATCCGCTTCTACGTAGGATGTAACGTGAGGTGAAACTTGCGTGCTCATGATCATGTGATCGGCAATAAGTTTTCGCATACGATCCATTTCAATAATCTCATCGTTCGGACCAACCGTAATGGTAGGACCTTTAACACGCGGAGCTTCAACTGATTTGGAAACTGGCGCTGACGCCGTTGACGTCGCTTGAATTGGGGCAACTTTATTACCTCTACTAGCGATGTAGCCCATCAAATCTTCTTTCGTTACACGACCATTTTGGCCTGTTCCTGAAATACTATCTAACTCAGCTTGAGAAATATTTTCTTGTTTGGAAATATTCTTCACCAACGGACTGTAAAATCTATCTGAAGAAGAAACAACAGCAGTTCCTGAAGAAACAGCCACGGGTGCTGCAGGTGCTGCAGGTGCTGCAGGTACTTCTATTATTGCAGGTGCGGCAGCCGCAACAGGCGCTGATGCACTCGCTCCATCTCCTGTTTCGATAATTGCAATGACATGTCCAACCTGAACGGTATCTCCCACATTCACACGACAAGAAACCAAAATACCATCTTCCGGAGATGGCACTTCACTATTCACTTTATCCGTTGCTATTTCAACCAAAGGCTCGTCCGCAGTAACGCGATCGCCTTCCTTCTTTAACCAACTCAAAATAGACGCTTCTGCGACACTTTCACCCATCTTGGGTAACCTCAGTTCTATTGTTGCCATCTTAATAAATTTCGCAACGAATTTAAGAAAAATAAAGGACTTGTCCTAATAGTCATTTTTTAGGACTCTGAGACCATCGAATTTGGTTTTCTATGAATCAAGAAAAACATCCAAAAACCAATAAAAACAAGGCCTTGCTGAAGTTCTAACATACTTTCAAAAATGAAATGAAACGACACCCCAAGTATGAAAGTTAAAAAAAACAAGTCATTCATCTGCCAAGCGCGTCTAAATCCCGCAACCAACAAGGACAATAACGTTAGTAATCCCAGCCACCCCCATTCGACTAAAATTTGTAGATAAGCATTGTGAGCAGGATGCGAATGCTCTGCGGCAAAGTTTGCTCCCTTCAAGAGATAACGTTCCTTGAAATGCGACTTCCAATTTCCGGTCCCAACTCCTAACGGATAATCGCGACCAATTTCCCATGCGGTTTGCCAACTCACAATGCGCTCGCTCGTGCTTGCTACTTTCTCTTCTTTTTTCGTTTCTGAGATTGACTTTGAATTTTCCACAGCCTCTTTCGCCCTTCCTGAAATGGGCGAAAAGCTTAAAAATAAAATGATGAAGGAAAGCATCGAAGATGAAAATACAACGAGAGCCCTTTTCTTGTTTTTCCCATTTCGAAAGACATGAAAAGCAAAAATTGCATAGAACAAAAACAGTACTAAGAAGCCAGCGCGAGAAGCCATGAATGCGGTTTCTAAGGAAAAGAATACAATTCCAAACAATAAAAAACCCGAACTTTTTTTATTCGTTGAATCGAGAAACTCTCCAGCTAAAAACACCATGGAAAGCAAATAGAAAAACCCTAAATAGGTTGGATGAAACGTCCAAGCCAGTCTTCCATATACAAACTCTTCCCACAGCCCCGTTTCGAAAAATCCAAAGACTGCGTGCAAATGACAAATCAGCGCAAAGAAAACACACCCGCTTACTAGCGCCCACTGAAATCTCCTCAATGAATGAAGAATAGAATTCGATGTGAATAAAAACAAAAGTGGAAATGCTACGTATGAAATCTTAGTCTCAATCTCTGCCAATGCCGTTTTCTGATTCCACTCATTCCAAAAACCACTGAGCAGAAATGCAGAAAAAATACCAAATAAAATAAATGCCCAAACATTGAAACTAGACCATTCGATTTTCCTTCCACCCGAAAAAACTTGAATGACCATAGTTAAAAAAGCCAAGGCAAAAAAAATAGTTACGCCCTTCGAATAGACACTCATACAAAACACACCCATGGCCATAAACCACTCGTGAATGTTGTATTTCGTGACTGAAATACTCATGCTTTGCGTTTCATTTTCAAATGTGGAATATCGTCTTCCAAATACATTTCGCCTTCTTCCACAAAACCCAATTCATTGTAAAACTTCAATAAATATTGTTGAGCTGAAATGGTGATGTTCTGCTTTCCCCAAATCTGTTCACACTGATTCAAACATTCTTCCATTAACAATTTACCAAGGCCTGTGCGACGCGATTCCATTGACGTACAGACGCGACCAATGCTAATTTCCTTGTATGAAATTCCGGCTGGAAGTAAACGCGCAGTAGCGTGCACAGTACCGCTTTCATCTTCGGCCCAAACCCAAATGGACTGTTCATCTTTTCCGTCTAAATCCTGGTAAGCGCAGTTCTGTTCAACAACAAAAACATCGGATCGCAAGGCAAGAATGCGATACAACTTTCCAGCAGGAATGTCTAAAAATGGGGCTGTAAAAAATTTCACTCTTCGAAAATAACACAATTGCGCGGGAATGTGTTGTGGTATAATTGAACAAATTCAACGAACTTCGCGGCATGAATGTACTATCAGTTGAAAATGTGTCGAAGGCCTTCGGTATTCGTGAATTATTTACAGACCTTTCTTTCGGTATTGAAGAGGGACAAAAAGTTGCGTTAGTTGCGAAGAACGGAACCGGCAAGTCAACGCTGCTGCACATGCTTGCAGGAAAAGACGAACCCGATGCGGGAAGGATAACATTCAACAAAGAAATTAAATGGGCCATCTTACTTCAAGACGAAGCCTTCGATGCAAATGGTACCGCTATTGATTTTCTCTTCGCGGCAGACAACCTCATGACCAAAGCCATTCGCGCTTACGACGTTGCAATTGAAACCGGCGAAGGTCTTCAAGAGGCGCATGACATGATGGAGCATGCCGATGCTTGGGACTACGACGCGAAGGCGAAACAAATTCTTGGCGCACTCAACATTATTGATCTGAACCAACTCATGGGAAACATGAGCGGTGGGCAACGTCGACGCATTGCACTAGCGCGTGTGTTGTTGGAAGAGGCAGACTTCTTAATTTTAGATGAGCCTACAAACCACTTGGATCTAGACATGATTGAGTGGTTGGAAGAATATTTAACGAAGGCACGCATGACCTTGTTCATGGTAACGCACGATCGTTATTTCTTGGAAAACATTACGAATGAAATTCTCGAGTTGGAAAATGGAGAGCTCTACAAATACAAAGGAAACTTCTCTTATTATCTTGAAAAGAAAGCAGAGCGCGAGCAACTCGAATCGGCTTCACGCGATAAAAATTTAAACACCTTCCGTCGCGAAGCCGAATGGGCGCGCCGCATGCCACGTGCCCGCGGAACAAAAAGCAAAAGTCGCATGGACTCGTTCGAAGAGTTGAAAGACAAATTGAAACGCAAGCCAGAAGAAGGAGAATTGGATCTTGAAATTAACATTACCCGCATGGGTTCGAAGGTGGTTGAATTCATTAAGGCCACGAAGTCTATGGGCGATTCAACAGTCATGGACGGATTCGACTATGTCTTCAAATCGAATGAACGCATTGGTATCATTGGAAGAAACGGTTGTGGGAAATCGACATTCCTAAACCTCATGACCAAGCGCATGGAACCCGATGGCGGAAAGATTGTGAACGGAGAAACAGTGGTGTTCGGATTTTACGAGCAATCGGCTTCGAATTTAATTCCAGAACAACGACTAATAGAGTGCATTCGCGACGTTGCAGATTACATTCCACTTGCAAAAGGCAAAACCATAAGTGCTTCACAGATGCTCGAGAAATTCTTGTTCCCGAAGCACATGCACTTCAACCGCATTGATCAATTAAGCGGAGGCGAACGCAAACGTTTGCAGTTGCTACTTGTTTTAATGAAGAATCCGAATTTCTTGATTCTCGATGAGCCTACGAACGACTTAGATGTCTTCACGCTTTCTGCATTAGAAGACTATTTGTTGAACTTCCCGGGCTGCTTGGTTATTGTAAGTCACGATAGATATTTCTTAGACAAATTGGTCGATCATTTATTTCTTTTAGATGGAAAAGGAAACGTGCATGATTTGTTAGGGAGCACGCTCGATTTCCGCGCGGTATTGAGCGAAGCTTCAGCCAAGCGAGAAAGCCTTGCCGAAGCAAAGAAGCAAGAAGAGCCAGCCCCTTCCATCAAAGAAGAAAAGAAAAAACCATCTGGAAAAATTTCGTTCAAAGACAAACACGAGTTCGAGACTCTCGAAAAGAACTTGCCTTTGTGGGAAGAGAAAAAATCCCAGCTTGAAGCCGAGCTTTTAAAAGCCACTGATCACATTCAGATGGAAAAAACCGCTCTTGAACTTGGCGCATTGTCTGACCAAATAGATAACGGAACCATGCGCTGGTTAGAGCTTTCCGAGATGATGTGAATCTAAGATTGTGTCTTGTGGGCGCGCATGTTTAAATGACACCGCTCTCCTCCTTTCACAACCATTGAAACTTTTTCAACCGAAGTTCTGTTTTCTTCCAATCCCCAAGCATCGATATCTGTAAGAGAAATACTCTTCAGGAATTGATGCGCCTCGAAAATGAAATTCTCGTTCACTCCCAATTCATTTTCCACACTTAAATATTTCTGAAGCACCACGAATCGAACGTCGATACTGTCGTTGTAGGAACCGTAAGGCTCTGGTTTTTGAATGCGGTTGAAGTGATTTTTGGTGGCTAAATCTTGAAGAATAAAACAGAAGTAATTGTGAACCTTCGCCTGAACACGGAAGCCCAATTTAATATTCACTTTAATAACCAAATCGTCTACGAGCTCTTGCGCTTCATACTCCATGGTATATGGTTCGTTCGTGCGATCTACGTGCAGAAACCAATACACATCGGCACGTTTCGGCGTTCCTTCTAAAATAGAATCCATGACCAACTTTTCAACCTGATCATGGAAACTCGCCTTGGTCATGTACACCAAATGCGTAGAATATTTTGGAACACTCGTATCCACTGAAAGTTTTCTAAGCGTATCTATGTAGGGATCTAAAGAAATAAAACCAATTCGTTCGTTGCTGAACTTACGGTAGCGAATGGTTACGTACATCACCATTAGAATTCCAGCATAAACAATCAGCATCATCCAAGCTTCTTTCAGTTTTACTGAATTCGCAATGAAGAAAGATAGCTCCACAGCAAAGAACAGAGAAGCAATTCCGGCCACAAGTATGAACGGCCAGTGTCTGTGGTAAATCAAATAATACGACAACAACAAGGTTGTCATAAGCATGGCCACAGTAATGAATAATCCATATGCCGCTTCCATGTGCGCAGACTCCTTGAAGTAAAGCATTACACCAATACAACCGGCCCACAGCAACCAGTTCACACTAGGAATATACAATTGACCTTTTGTCTCGGTTGGAAATTTAATCGCAACGCGTGGCCAGAAGTTCAAGTTAATCGCCTCACCAATGAGTGTAAACGAACCAGAGATTAAGGCCTGACTAGCAATTACAGCAGCTAGTGTTGCTACTATAATTCCAGGAAGTAAGAACCACTCGGGCATAAGTTCAAAAAACGGATTCTTTCCTTCAAGACTTGTGTGCTGCATAAGCCAAGCACCTTGCCCCATGTAATTCAATACCAAAGCTGTCTTCACAAAAATCCAAGTCACCCGAATGTTCGGACGACCGCAATGTCCAAGGTCGCTATACAGCGCCTCAGCACCAGTTGTACAAAGGAATACTGCACCTAACAGCCAAAATCCTTTCGGATAATTCGCCAATAGATCATAGGCGTATTTCGGATTCAAGGCATTGAAGATTTCCGGATGCAGCATGGCGTTGTAAGTTCCCAATACAGCCAACATAGAGAACCAAATGAGCATGATAGGTCCAAAGGCAACGCCCACCAATTTTGTTCCATAACGCTGAATCATAAACAAGCCCGTAATAATGGCCAATACAATCGGCATCACTGGAATTCCTTCATCAAAAACTTTCAATCCTTCTACAGCAGATGCAACAGAAATTGGAGGTGTAATAATTCCATCACACAACAACGTCGCTGCTCCAATCATAGAGGGCCAAAACAACCACTTCCCTCTTCTCTTCACCAAACTATACAATGAAAAAATTCCGCCTTCACCTTTGTTATCGGCGCGAAGAGTCATCCAGATATACTTAATAGTGGTCTGAATAGTCAACGTCCAAAAAACACAAGAAATACCTCCATAAATAAGCATTTCGCTAATAGGCTTGTCGCCTACAATCGACTTCATTACATAAAGCGGAGAAGTTCCTATGTCACCATAGATAATACCTAGTGTAACGAGTAATCCGGCGGTGGAAAGTTTGTGTTGCGTTGACATATAAAAGTTATTCTTGGCGAATGTATAAGAAAATGAGTGTTAGGATGTTCACCACTTCAAAATTATTTTTCCTGAGCTTTGGCGACTTTCTAAATATTGATGTGCTTTGGCTATTTCAGCGAACGAATATTCTCCACCAATAATGGGTTTAATTTTTCCTGAAGTGTGCATCTGAACCAATTGACTCAAGAGGGTTCCAATGATTTCCGGATGCTCATCTGCTACTCTTAGCATATTCACTCCAAGAACAGACTGGCTCTTTCCCAAGAGCAGCAAAGGAATGAGTCTTCCCATATCGAACACCAACTTAAGCGTTGCCAACTTCCCTCCCCATTTGCTCGTTCGGTCTGAAAATCCGAACAACATCAATCTTCCTCCTGCCCCTAATAAGCGCATGTCTTTCTTAAACGTCTTCCCTCCAATGCTGTTGAACGTCGCATCTAGATTCGCAGTTCCTAAATGTTTTCGAATTTCAATTTCATAGTCATGCGAATTGTAATTCACTGCGGTAATGCCTTGTTTGGCTAAGACATTCACTTTTTCATCGCTGCCCACTGTTGCGAAAATCTCACATCCTTTTTCCTTCAACAATTGAATTAACGCGGTTCCTACTCCACCAGCAGCTGCATGAATAAGTATACGCTCTCCTTTTTTTGTTTGTTGAAGGAAATCGCTCATGTACAAAGCTGTCACGTATTGCGTTGCCAACGCGCAGGCCTCGTTGGAAGGAATAGAATCCGGAAGCTCTGCAATACCTGTAACGGCGGTGCAAACCTTTTCAGCATAACCACCGAAACGCGTTAAACACGCTACGCGTTTTCCTATCCAATTGGAAGAAACTCCTTCACCCACAGCTTCAACTGTTCCGACCACATCGTATCCCATAACCACAGGAGGCGCAGGCAGGGCGGGATACAACCCCTTTCTTCCCAACACATCTGCGAAATTCAATCCGGAAACTTCCACCTTCACACACACCTCACCTTCACCTAAAATCGGATCAGCAACTTCTCTTATTTCAAAAGCCTCGTGCGCCTTTCCGAACTTCGTTAAATAGATTGCTTTCATTATTTCACTGCGCCGTTACGTTTCAAAATTGTTGTTTTTCCGCTTGCTCGTTTCACTTGAATTTCGTCCTGTCCGTTTACATTCTTGTGTTGAATGGAAGAAGGCAAATCGTTCTTCATACTCGCCGCATTCCAACCAGATGTAGGCTTTCCATTCGACATGTAATTGTAAATGGTGCCGTTGGAACAACCAAAGAATATACGGTAATCACGTGAGTTTGAATAATCAGCTACACATAAATCAGTGCAGGTTGTGGAAGATAGAACGACAGGATAACCCACGACATTCTTGCCATTGATGTCTAGCATTTCCAGTCGGTTGCTCGTTAAAATCAAGAGCTGCTTCTTTCCATTTTTAAACGCGTCAATCTGCTCCACGCCTCTGATTTCAGCCGACAGAGTTACCGACCAAGTTGTTTTTCCATTCGCTACCCATTCGATTTTCGAACCGGAATATTTGACTTGCTCCGTCTTGCCTGTAATGTGATTTGTTACCGATTTGGTTTTTCCAGATTCCACAACTGGGGCTGGTATTGGCGTTGGCTGTGGTGGAATAGAAACAGTATCCTCAGCTACTTGAACTTGTGTTTGTAACTCAATGGTTCCCTTACCAACCAAACGCACTTGGGTTCGATCGCCTACAGGCGCATAATGCCAAATTCGCCAATGGTGATCGAACTTAGGAGAAAGAGTGCTTGAATAACGCGTATCCGCCCCAGTGATTACTCCCCCACTCGGCAAGGCAGGAACGCCTATGCTTCCTGCTGTTGACAGATATTGCTGATGCGCCAACAAGAGTTCTCTTGATTCCGCGAACATGAAGAAATTCTTGAATCGCACGCCATAGTATTTCACCTCGCTCGGATAAATTTTATCCATTGCAAATAACTCCGCTGCATTTGCTTCTCTAATCGGATCAACAGCCAATGAATCTGAAAACAAAATGCTCACATTCACACTGTCTGATTTCAACCCCAAGGCGTAAATCATTCCGCTTTCGCCAGGGGTATCACTTCCGAAATTAGCCATAGCCAATTCGCCGGTGGCGTTGTTGTTCAACCAATCTAACAACGAAGCATTCTTCGCTGCTTCTTGCTCCATCCGAACACTTAAGAAGGCATTGCGTGCGTCTTGCGGACGAAGAGAGTCGAGATAAGTCAGCATCGCTAATGGACTTCCAGCATGAACGGCCTTGAACCAATAACTCGTATTGGTTCTTCCATTCGTGAATACTTTTTGAAAGGTGAAGCTCGACTGATTTGCTGGAATGTTCAGCGGCTTGCATTGAAATCCGGCAATCATCGAAGATTCACTCCCACGCATGTCGTCTAAGGCTGTCCAATCCTGATCTACTTTGAAATAATAATGGCAATTCGAATCGAAGGAAGTGGTTCCTTTCACACACATGAATGATTGAGAATCATCAAGCTGATTTCCTTCTTCAGGAAGGGATACGTTTCCACTTCCATATATAGCAAAGGGTTCTTGGAAAAGAAATTTCAAATCAGGAAATTTCGCATTCCATTTTCCAGTGAGCGCTTGTCCTTCTTCACCATATCCGACAGGAAGAATGATCAAATCATCTGCACCATTCTCTACAATCCAAACAGACTGACTTTCGAATTTCAATCCTTGAGGATCTTCGGAAACTTCAAGAATCATTTTGCGAATTCCTCCTTGCAATCCAAATTCAACAGACCAATCCCTGGCATCAGCGAAACCTTCAGCATTCTTAACTTCAAGAACACCTGTTGCGCTTGAAGGAATGTAGGCCAATGGACTTGTCCATTCGGCATGACTTCGATTCAAAAAATAATAGACTCCACCAATTCCCGCAGCGAGAATAAGTAGGACAAGCGCAAAGCGAATGGTATATTTGAATGGGTTCATGCTTCCATACGAAAATAGAATTCGAATGGGAGTGAATTCCAACAAAAAGGGCTGTCTTACAACAGCCCTATGTTAATGAAATTCACATGCGTTTATTTTGAAAGTGCAATTCTTGAAATGACAATTTTCTGCACTTCGCTTGTTCCTTCGTAGATCTGTGTAATCTTCGCATCGCGCATCATACGTTCAACGTGATACTCTTTCACGAATCCGTATCCACCGTGAATTTGAACCGCTTCAACCGTGTGCTTCATAGCCACAGTAGATGCGTACAACTTCGCCATAGCGCTTGCTTCGTCGTAGTTCATGCCTTGATCTTTCATCCAAGCCGCTTTGTACACTAACAAACGTGCAGCTTCAATTTCAGTAGCCATATCGGCCAATTTGAAAGCAATGGCTTGGTGTTGTGAAATTTCCTTTCCGAAAGCCTTACGCTCCTTTGAATAAGCCAAAGCCAATTCGTATGCTCCTGCTGCAATACCCAAAGCTTGCGCAGCAATACCAATACGTCCACCACTCAACGTCTTCATCGCGAACTTGAATCCAAATCCGTCTTCACCAATACGGTTTGCCTTTGGAACTTTCACGTCGTTGAATAACAACGTGTGCGTGTCGCTTGCACGTATGCCCATTTTGTTTTCTTTCGCTCCAACGATGAACCCTTCCATGCCGCGCTCTACGATAAGTGCGTTAATTCCTTTGTGTCCTTTTTCAGGATCCGTTTGTGCAATTACCAAGTACGTAGAAGCCGTGCTTCCGTTGGTAATCCAGTTCTTCGTTCCGTTCAACAAATAGTAATCACCCATGTCAACGGCAGTCGTTCTTTGTGAAGTCGCATCTGACCCAGCTTCTGGTTCAGAAAGACAGAACGCTCCTATTTTTTCTCCACTCGCCAATGGTTTCAAGAACTTTTCTTTCTGCTCTTCGTTTCCGTATGCTTGAAGACCGTAACAAACCAACGAGTTGTTTACGCTCATACAAACTGAAGTCGATGCGTCTACTTTAGAAATCTCTTCCATCGCAATCGCGTAAGACAAAGTATCCATGCCACTTCCGCCGTATTGTGGTTCTACCATCATACCCATGAATCCAAGCTCTGCCAATTGCTTCACTTCTTCCGTTGGAAAACGCTGATGCTCGTCGCGATCTATAACCCCTGGTTTTAAAACGTTCTGCGCGAAATCTCTTGCAGCAGCCTGAACGGCTAATTGTTCTTCTGATAATTCGAAATGCATATTGTTATGTTTAGTTCATTGCTAAATTGGGTGCAAAGAAACGAAATTGAGGGTGAAATAAAAAACCCTTCTTGTGAAGGGTTTTCAATATTTCTATTTAGTTATTTTCTTATTGCAAAGGCACCATTACCAATCCGTTGGTGATGTTAACCGTTGACGTACCACCTGAGTTCTTTAACGTCCCTGAGAAGGTGTAACGAATACCCCCTGGTGCTGGTGTAGATCTGAACTTAACTACGTTAACGGTAGCTGTTGAGGTCCCGAATGCGGTGCTGTGCGCAACCGAAGCATTTGTGAATGCCATAACACTAGCCGGGTTTGTTGAAGTAGCCATATTAATAACTGAACCGCTAACCCATCCTGCAACTGGCTGAGCCATTGTAAATGCTATTGTTCCTCCTTGAAGTGTAGAACCTGTAACAGTAACTACCCCACCTGTATAACTGAAGGTGCATGAGGAAGCAACTCCTACGTGATTAACACCGTTAGCTGTGAATGTTATGATTGTATCGCAAGCCATACAGTCAACACCACCACAGTCAGTCCAAAACTCTCCTTGAGATCCACCATCAATGATTCCATTAGTGCAGTTACCATCGGTAGAACATGGAGGACAATTGGTTCCACCGCAGTCGATACCAATTTCAGTTCCGTTCATTATTCCGTCTGTACAAGTAGGACAAGCAGCACAATAAGCGCCACCGCAGTCAACTTGTGTTTCCGTTCCGTTTAGTAATCCATCGGCACACAATGCAGCACAAGGGCCACAGTTCGTTCCACCGCAGTCAATACCTGCCTCATCACCGTCTTGAATACAGTTCGCACAAGGGGAACATGGTCCGCATTCGCCGCCACAGTCTACACAAGTTTCACCGTATTCCGGCTGCCAAATACCATCGATACAATGGTCACACTGCTCGCAGTTTGGACCTCCACAATCAACCAATTGCTCAGAGTTATTCAAAATTCCGTCATAACAATTTGGTGGAATTTTGTTGTCATCATTTAGACAGCCATTCAGCACGAACATTGAAAAAATGCTCATTAGTAAAAGAACAGAACGAAAGGATTTATTCATTTCTTTAAAAGGTTTGGGGTACGAATATACGAAAAGACGGCATAAAATGAAAAAGGGTTGCGTGTCTTATACGACTAACTTTGTAGCAAATGAGTACTCCTAAAGAAAATAATTGGAAAAAACGCGAGCAATTCCCTCAAGAATTGATTTCCGAATTGGCTGTAAAATCTAATATTAGCGAAGCATTCGCTGAAATTTTACTTTCGCGAAAAGTCAGGACTGCTGACCAAGTTCAAACCTTCCTTAATCCTGAAATAAATCAGCTTTTAGATCCCTTCGGATTGACAGACATGGACAAGGCCATCACTCGGTTGGTTTCAGCCAAAGAAAAAAATGAAAAAATTCTGGTTTATGGCGACTATGATGTTGACGGAACAACGGCCGTGGCTGTGTTCTACAGTTTCCTCAAACATGTCGGATTCGATTGTGACTTTTACATTCCAGATAGATATAAGGAAGGATATGGTTTTTCAGATGCAGGAGTAGAATTCGCCCATGAAAACAATTTCTCACTCATTGTAACCCTCGACTGTGGAATTAAAGACGGACCTCGTATTGAAAAATGCAATGAATACGGAATAGACGTTATTGTCTGCGACCACCACACTCCTGAAATTCTTCCTCCTGCTTTCGCTGTGGTTAATCCGAAAAGAAAAGATTGCACCTACGAGAACAAAGGCCTGTGCGGATGTGCAGTCGGATTCAAAGTCATGTGTGCTTGGTTCATTCATCACAACGAACCGCTCGACTTTGCTTATTCCTTTCTTGATTTAGTAGCAGTCGCCACCGGAGCAGATATTGTTCCCGTCACCTCTGAAAATCGCGTCCTACTTCATTTCGGATTGAAAGAAATAAACACGCATTTCCGTCCTGGAATTGCCGAACTTCTCACGAACGCAAAACACAGCGGTAAGATTTTGAAAGTCGTTGACCTCGTTTTCCTTATTGCTCCGCGTATAAACGCTGCTGGTAGAATTTTTTCTGGAAAAAGAGCCGTAGAAGTTCTCCTCGCCAACAATAAAGAAGACGCAATGACTGTCGCTGCAGAAATTGAAAAGAATAATCAAGAAAGAAAAGGCCTCGACCGCAACATTACGCAAGAGGCACTCGACAAAATTGAATCTGATTCGTTTTATGAAGACAGCTTCACCACCGTTGTGAAAAAAGAAGGCTGGCACAAAGGTGTTGTTGGAATTGTTGCATCGCGACTTATTGAAAATTATTACAAGCCCACTATTGTGCTTGTCGAAGATGACGGCGTTCTTTCGGGAAGCGTTCGTTCCATTGAAGGCGTTGATGTGTATGACATGCTCTCGGCTTGTTCAGAACATTTGATTCAGTTTGGCGGACACAGCATGGCGGCTGGATTGAAATTAAAATCGGAAAACTTTCTTGTCTTTCGCGAAGCTTTCGACAAAGCTGTGAGAGAATTCACCAACAACATTCGAATTGAAAGATGTCATCTGTACGACACGGAAATTCAATTCGATCAAATTTCCCCTTCACTTTACGATTCGCTTCAACCCTTGGAACCGCACGGACCAGAGAACATGCGTCCAGTTTTCCTTTCGAAAAACATCAAAAACGCGCGCTTCACGAAACTCGTGGGTGCCCATGCCGATCACCTGCAACTTCATGTGAAGCAAGCTGGAAATATTGCTGAAATGAAGGGCATTGCATTCAAGATGAAAGATTGGGTTTTTCCTATTTTAGAAGGAAAGGAAATTGACCTCCTTTTTCAGTTGAATGAAAATGTTTGGAACGGTCAAAGTTCCATTCAGTTGGAAGTGTTGGATATTCGATTGAGTGCCTAACCTACTATCTTTGCCGCATGGAACAACAACGTACTGAGCTTTCTGCTCTTGGAGAATTCACGCTCATTAAACATTTGACTCAATATTTCCTGCCGAAAAACGAAGGAACCATTCGCGATGCTGGAGACGATGCAGCAGTGATGCAGCCGATGGAAGGAAAACAGTTGGTCATGACAACCGACATGTTGGTGGAAGGAGTGCATTTCGATTTAATGTATACTCCTTTAAAGCACCTCGGATACAAAAGCGTTGTGGTGAATCTGTCTGATATCTGTGCTATGAATGCAACACCTACGCAATTCACTGTTGGTCTAGCGGTAAGCAATAAATATTCTGTTGAAGCATTAGAGGAACTTTACTCTGGAATACTTGCTGCATGCGATGCATACGGTGTGGATATGGTGGGCGGAGATACTACGACAATTCCAACAGGATGTGTCATTTCCATTACTGCAATCGGTTACGCGAACAAAGAGGACATTGCCCTAAGAAGCACCGTGAAAGAAGGAGATTTGTTGGTTGTTTCCGGAGACTTAGGGGGAGCATACATGGGACTTCAAGTTTTGGAGCGAGAAAAAGAAGTTTTCAAAAGCGCCCCAACTGCTCAACCGAGCTTAGAAAATTACGATTACATTTTAGCTCGTCAATTGAAGCCAGAAGCACGATTAGACATTGTGCAATTACTAGCTAAACTTGAAGTAAAACCTACAGCCATGATTGATATTTCAGATGGATTATCCTCTGAAATTCTTCATTTAGCTGAAGAAAGTGAATGCACATTTGCTATCTACGAAGACAAATTACCCATTGCTCCTGAAACGCGCGACGCTGCGAAAGAGCATAACATTGATCCAACCACCTGCGCCTTAAACGGTGGAGAAGATTACGAATTGTTGTTTACAGTTTCGCAAAACGACTTCGAGAAAATAAAAGGAAATCCCAATCTTTCAATCATTGGACACGCCACTGAAAAAGCCGGCGAAAACCTTTTGATGACCATTGGCGGAGGATCTGTAAAATTAAGTGCGCAGGGTTGGAAGACGTTATAACGAATTCTATTAATCCTTTACACACCGGACATAATGCCCCATAATCCAAGTGGTGGAGCCGTAGTCCATTTTTCCTAGTAATTCTTCATTCAGGTAAAAACTTACCGTAGGTGTTCCTTCGGCGTCGCCCTTGCTCGCCCAAAAAGTAACGTCACGATCAAGACCTCCACAGCCAACATCTCTCCAACCGTCTGGACTTATATTCATTCCCAATGAGTTGAATTCGCCTTTTGCACCAGCCCAAAGATTATTTGAAAATAACGATGCTATTCCTGGTCCTTGAATCTCGACTTCAAATTGCAAATTGTTCCACTCGCCTTCAGTAGGAATGTGCCACCCCACTGGGGCCAAGCCTCTTTTATCATTCACTGCAAACGAGTTGTACATAATTCCTCTTTTTACGATATCAGTGCCGCCAGTGTCATTATCTGAATTGTAGTAGCACCAAGCGGGTTTTTTATCGAATCCGGCTTCTTCCCACTCTTCATCTGACTGAGCTTGATGAATCTTATCGCCATTGCGAAACTTGGTTACATCCAAATTTGATGACATCCAAATTTGGCCTCCAATTGGAACCCCAGAAAAATCAGATTTCTGGCCACTAGCCACTAAACTGGAGATAACCGAAAAAAACACTAACACCAACAATCTTCCTTTCATATTTTAAAAATTGATTTCATTCAGGAACTACAACGAAAAAGCAACACTAAATATTGGCGATGTTCCAAACATCAATTACCGAAGCATAGGCATCTTGAATACAAGAAGACACTTCTTTCGTACTCATCCATTTCACCCAAGAAATCCCTTCCTCCACCTGAGGTGTAGGCTCCGGACTTCCTTCAACCTGCATTAGAAACCAAGCCGTTCTTTTTATAACATCTTTCCCATTCATGGTGTAGGTGTGGTATGTTTCAAGCAACGGACGAATGATTTCCAATCCAGATACACCTGTTTCTTCTTCAACCTCGCGCAATGCACCTTCCTCATCAGATTCACCTTTCTCTAATTTTCCTTTAGGAAGATCAAGGGTGTTATTTCGTTCCATAAACAAAAAATCACCGTTGGTATTCTGCACCAATCCACCGGCTGCATGAATGAATTTTCGATTTTTTATAAATTCATCAAACTCCTCTTGTGAAAAAGTTAATAGTTTTTCGAGGTGATACACGTTGTATTTTCGCGTCATGGATTCAAATATTGAAGTGGGATTACAAGTAGCTGATTATCTTTTGCAAATTAAGGCAATTGAGTTGAAACCTCAAGCCCCATTCACCTGGGCAAGCGGACTGAAGTCTCCTATTTACTGCGACAATCGAAAAACCCTTTCCTTCCCTGTTTGCAGAACACACATTCGTCAGCAGTTTGTGAACGCCATTCAAGAAAAATTCGGAACTCCAGACATTATTGCTGGTGTTGCAACAGGAGGTATTGCCATAGGTGCACTCGTGGCTCAAGAGATGGGAATTCCATACGCTTACGTTCGCAGCGAAGCAAAAAAACACGGTCTTGGAAATCAGGTGGAAGGAGTTGTTGAACCTAACCAAAAGGTAGTCGTGATTGAAGATCTTATTTCAACCGGGAATAGCAGTCTAAGCGCAGTGGCTGCGTTGCGCGAAGCTGGTTTAGACGTTATGGGTATGGTGGCTATTTTCACTTATGATTTCGAAATTGCGAAAGAAGCATTTAAAAACGCTAATGTTCCATTGCACACGCTTACCGACTATCACGCCTTGCTTCAACAAGCGTTGAAAAAAGAATACATCACGGAAGAACAATTAAGCACACTAAAAGTATGGAGAGAAAGTCCAACTGCTTGGAGCGCTGCATACCTTGAATCTCAGTCCAATGGCTAAGTTCATTAGCAAAATTGTTGAAGTCAATGCCCCCATTTCGGATGTCCACGCCTATTTGCAAGACATGGCAAACATTCAACGTCTACTGCCATTAGATAAAATTTCAAATTGGAGCAACACGGAAGACTCGTGTTCGTTCAAAATTCAAAATGTTTACACCATCGAATTGAAACGCGTGAGCGCGATTTTAAATGCTGAAGATGCTGAAACTACTTTTGAAACAACTGATAAAAGTCCGTTTCCATTTGTGTTGAAAGCAAAATTGAAAAGCAACGGAACAACCACCACTGCCTACCAAGATTGCGATGCAACCCTAAATCCATTTATGGAAATGATGGTGAAGGGTCCCTTCCAACAATTATTCGATTACATGTCAGAACGTCTAGCGAAGGAATTCGTTTAGTATATTCGTTTCATGTACAAGAGATTATTCGATTTTGCCTACGACCAACTGGAGCATCTTCCGCTTGACGTCATGTTCCGCAGCAAATGCAACGGAGAATGGGAAACCTATTCCACTCGAAAGTTTATTGATTTTGTAAATCAACTGAGCAACGGGCTTGTTGAATACGGAATTCAGCCCGGACAGAAAATTGCGCTTATCACCGATGCCAGTCGCACCGAATGGAACATCTGCGACCACGCTGCACTTCAAATTGGAGCGATCGATGTTCCCATTTATCCGACCATGACCGAGCATGATATTCAATACATTTTGAATCACAGTGAAGCCACCATTTGCTTCGTCTCGAATCAAGATCTTTTAAAGAAAATTCAAAACATACGCGATCAAGTTCCTTCTTTGAAGGACGTCTTCACTTTTGAAAAAATTGAAGGCGTCAAGCATTGGAAAGAATTGTTTTCATTGAATGAAGATTCTTCGAAAGTGGTTCAGTCGAGAAAAGATAAAATCAAGACAGAAGACTTAGCGACTATTATTTATACTTCAGGAACTACAGGACTTCCGAAAGGAGTCATGCTATCACACATGAACATTGCTTCCAACGTTGAAAACTGCGTGGACCGTCTTCCTTATCTCGAAAAAGGTAAAGCGCGTTGTGTGAGTTTCCTTCCCGTCTGTCACATCTATGAGCGCATGTTGCATTATTTGTACATTGACAATAGCGTTAGTATTACGCTAACAGGAATGGACAACATCAAAGAAGATTTAATTGCCAATCAGCCACATATTTTCACTGCTGTTCCTCGACTCCTAGAAAAATTCTTCGACGGAATTATTGCGAAAGGGGAATCGAATACCGGCATTAAAAAAGCCCTGTTTCAATGGGCCGTAAATCTCGCACTTCAATGGGAACCTGAGCGAGCGAACGGAGGCTGGTATGAATTCAAATTGAAGATTGCACAAAAGCTTGTGTTCAGTAAGGTGAAAGCAGCCTTGGGACTTACAGAAATTGGAGCCATTGCATGTGGTTCAGCAGCGCTTCAACCAAGACTCGCTCGTTTCTTCACTGCAGCTGGAATTCCCGTAAAAGAAGGTTATGGACTAACGGAAACTTCTCCGGTTATTTCGGTGAATACCTTACGCACTCCGAATATGTATCGCCCTGGAACTGTGGGGATGATTATTCCAAAAACAGAAATCAAATTCGCAGCAGATGGTGAAATCTTAGTGAAAGGTCCGCAAGTCATGATGGGCTATTACAAAAATCCTGAGACCACTGCAGAAGTCTTAAACAACGGATGGTTCAGCACAGGAGACATTGGAATTATTAAAGACGGTTTTCTTCAAATTACAGATAGAAAAAAGGAACTCTTCAAAACAAGCGGAGGAAAATATGTTGCTCCCCAAGTCTTGGAAAATGCTTTGAAAGAATCACACTTCATTGAACAATGCATGGTCGTTGGCGATGGACAAAAATTCCCAGGAGCGCTCATCGTAGTTGACTGCGCATACGCGAAACAAAACTTCCCTGAATTGGCATCACTCTCCAATGAAGAGGTTATTCAAAATGAAAAATTAAATAAGGAAATCAAATCGTTCATTGCCGAGATGAACAAAGGTTTCGGTAACTGGGAGCAAATCAAAGGCATTCATTTGATTGCAAAACCCTTCTCTGTTGAGAGCGGAGAAATTACGCCTACGCTGAAGTTAAAACGCAAAAATATTCTTAGCAATTACGCAAACGAAATAGCGAAGCTCTACGCTTAAGACCTATGATTGAACTTGACATTGCCTTGCTTAAAGCTATAAATGGACTTTATATTTATGGATTAGACAGAGCAATGCTTGTGATAAGCGGAACCCTCATTTGGATTCCTCTTTTCATTTATATCATCTGGCAATTCGTAACAACTCACGGAAAAAAATTCGGCATTTATGCAGTCATCCTTGCTTCCCTTTCCATTGGAATGAGTGACCTCGTTTCAAGTCGCATTTTCAAACCAACGGTGCAAAGACACCGTCCGTCCTACGACGAAAATCTTAAAGACGTTTTGCATTATGCGAAAGACAGTAACGGCAACGATTACCGCGGAGGTGAATTCGGATTTTATTCTTCTCACGCTAGTAATTTCGCTGCGCTTACATTCTTCGTTTTACTTGCGTTGCCAAGGCATTACCGCTTGAAAACAATTTTGATACTGGCAACGATACTTACTTCTCTTTCGAGAATCTATTTGGGTGTTCACTTCCCTACCGACATTCTCATGGGTTGGATCATGGGCGGAATGTTCGGGTATGTCTTCTACAAACTATTCGCATTCATTAAACGATGAACGGAATAACGCTTGCACTCATTTTTGTTGGCGGAGGAATTGGATCTGTTCTTCGCTACCTCATTGGAATTCCATTTAAAATGGGAAATATTTCACTTCCAATTGGAACGCTACTCGCCAACATTTCAGCAGCCATTATTATTGCAATCACCTTCGCTTTAACGAATAAATCGAACCTCTCTCCGCGCACGCTCTTCTTCCTAACAACAGGACTCTGCGGCGGTTTGAGCACTTTCAGCACCTTTAGTTTTGAGACGGTTCAATTGTTTCAACAACAGCAATTCGGGTGGGCTGTCACCAATATTTTGGTAACGAATATTGCTTGTATAGGATTAATAGCAGGGATTTCCACTTTTAAATAAACTTGTAAATAAAGATGCTGTGCAAGGTCGTCCCGAAGATGCTGCGCAAGAACTTCCGTAGGACCTTTCGAAGAATCTTTCGCAGAACCTTGTGAAACATCTCGCAAAGCATCTCGCAAAGCATCTTGCGAAGCATCTTGTGAAGCATCTTGCGAAGCATCTTGTGTAACATCTTGTGTAACATCTTGTGTAACATCTTGTGTAACATCTTGTGTAACATCTTGTGTAACATCTTGTGTAACATCTTGCAAAGCATCTAAATGATTTAAATCAAGACTTTTCGTCGTGAAACTCAAGAGCAATCTGTCTTTTAGACACTTCAATCAGTATTCATTCGGAAAATATTTCCGAATTTGCTCCTCGGCGAGGCTATTGAAGGCAACGCAACAAATAATTTAATTTTAGACAAATGAACTTCGAACAATTCACACTTAAAGCACAACAGAGTGTGCAACGTGCTCAGCAAATTGCAATGAGCATGGGTCATGGCAGCATAGAGGGATTACATCTTTTGAAAGGTATACTCGAAGAAGACGATCGCATTCTTCCATTTATATTGAAAAAATTCAACACCACTCTTGAAGCCGTTAGCAATTCAGTTCAACTTGAGTTGAATAAACTTCCGAAGGTTACCGGTGGTGAAATTAATTTAAGTCGAAATGCAACCGACATGCTTCAGCGTGCAAGCGCCGAAGCGCGAAGCATGAAAGACGATTTCGTTACAGTAGAGCATCTGCTATTGGGAATGATGGATACGAAAGATGCTTCTGCTCAATTGCTGAAAGACCGCGGGGTAAACAGCAAAGACTTGAAGGCATTGCTGCTCGACATGCGCAAAGGACAACGTGCAACGTCTTCCACACAAGAACAAACGTTTCAGTCATTGGAAAAATACGCGAAGAATCTAAACAAGCTCGCGCAAGACGGAAAGCTCGATCCTGTGATAGGTCGCGATGAAGAAATTCGTCGCGTGCTTCAAATTCTTTCACGCAGAACGAAAAACAATCCGATTTTAATTGGTGAACCTGGCGTTGGAAAAACAGCCATTGCTGAAGGCATTGCGCACCGAATCATTAACAAAGACGTGCCTGAAAACCTGATAGACAAAACCGTCTATAGCCTAGACATGAGTGCGCTTGTAGCCGGTGCGAAATACAAAGGCGAATTTGAAGAACGATTGAAATCGGTGGTGAAGGAAGTGCAAGAAAGCGATGGCCAATTGATTCTTTTCATCGATGAAATTCATACGCTCGTTGGCGCAGGCGGTGGCGAAGGTGCCATGGATGCGGCGAACATTTTGAAGCCTGCTTTAGCTCGCGGAGAACTGCGAGCAATTGGCGCAACTACGCTCAATGAATATCAGAAGTACATTGAAAAAGACAAGGCCCTTGAGCGTCGCTTTCAGCAAGTCATGGTGAACGAACCAAGCCGAGAAGATGCGATTTCTATTCTTCGCGGATTGAAAGAAAAATACGAATCGCATCACAAGGTGCAGATAAAAGACGATGCCATTATTGCGGCAGTGGATTTTTCAATCCGCTACATCAGTGACCGTTTCCTTCCAGACAAGGCCATTGATTTAATTGACGAAGCCGCTTCGCGGTTGCGTATGGAAATAAATTCCAAACCAGTTGAGCTCGATGAAATCGAACGCAAAATTCTTCAACTTGAAATTGAACGAGAAGCCATCAAGCGCGAAAACAATGTTACGCGTTTGAATGAAATTGGCGAAGAAATCGCAAATCTTCAAGAAGAGCGCAACGGATTGTACGGACAGTGGAAAGCAGAGAAAGATGTTGTAGAGCGCATTCAGCAAGCGAAGAAAGACATTGAACATTTCAAGGTTCAGGCAGAACAAGCCGAGCGCGAAGGAAACTTCGGGTTGGTTGCTGAAATTCGTTATGGAAAAATTCGCGATAAAGAACAAGCGATTGAAGTCGATCGCGAAGAACTTCAAAAACTTCAAACCAACACCAAGATGGTTAAAGAAGAAGTTGATCCGGAAGAAATTGCGGATGTGGTTGCGGCTTGGACAGGCATTCCTGTTTCGCGCATGATGGAAAGCGAGCGCGAAAAATTATTGCGCATGGAAGAGGAATTGCACAAGCGCGTCGTTGGACAACAAGAAGCCATTGCCGCAGTGAGCGATGCAGTACGCAGAAACAGATCTGGGTTGAGCGATGAGAAGCGTCCGATTGGATCGTTCATTTTCTTGGGAACAACGGGAGTTGGAAAAACTGAATTAGCGAAAGCATTGAGCGAATATTTGTTCAATGATGAGAACGCCATGACACGCATAGACATGAGCGAGTTTCAAGAGAAGCACAGTGTGTCTCGCTTGGTAGGAGCGCCTCCGGGCTATGTTGGATACGATGAAGGCGGACAATTGACCGAAGCCGTTCGAAGAAAACCATACTCTGTTGTGTTGCTCGACGAGATAGAAAAAGCACATCCCGATGTATTCAATATATTACTTCAAGTTTTAGATGACGGAAGGTTAACCGAC
This sequence comes from Flavobacteriales bacterium, assembly GCA_947466425.1. Classification (GTDB taxonomy): domain Bacteria; phylum Bacteroidota; class Bacteroidia; order Flavobacteriales_D; family Sanyastnellaceae; genus CAIZGX01. Next base: position 6,773 of record CANIBZ010000007.1, on the reverse strand, counting down.
AACAAAGGTCGCGTTGCGAATTTCAAGAATACGATTGTGATTATGACCAGCAACATTGGTTCGCACATTATTCAAGAAAACTACAATCACGTTGACGATAAAACCAACTTGATTTCACTCTTCGAAAAAACGAAAGAAGAAGTAATGGAAGTGGTGAAGAAGTCACTTCGACCTGAATTCTTAAATCGCATAGACGAAGTGATCATGTTCCCTCCGTTACTGCGAAAAGAAGTGCGCGAGATTGTAACCATTCAATTGCACATTTTAGCGCAACGTCTTCGCAAGAATGACATTGTCTTGAAGGTTTCTCCTGAAGCACTGGAATGGCTCAGCGAAAAAGGATACGATCCGCAATTTGGCGCGCGCCCTGTTAAGCGTGTGTTACAGAAAGACGTGTTGAATATTCTTTCGAAACACTTACTTGCCGGAACTATAGATAAAACTGCCCCCGTAGTGCTCGATATGTTCGAAGGAACACTTGTCTTCCGAAAAGAAATAGAAGGTGAAAAAATAGAGGAAGCATAAGGTCTGTGGTGCACGATTTTTAAAGTAAATTCGTGCACCATGGAAGCTAAACCTATTCAACCTATTTCTTCACTTAGAAAAGTCCTCAACACAGAGCAGAAAATGTATGCGATGTATGGAGGACTTTTTGGTTTAATGTTTCCCATTATTGGAACATTCGTAGAATGCTACGTTAAGAATATGGGATTCAATTGTTCGGAATTACTGGCTTGTCAAGCCAGCACACCTATGCTGTGGATTATAGATATAGCACCCATAGTTCTTGCTGTTGTTGCCTCTTTCGCTGGACAGCAAATGGATCATGTTCGGAAAACAAATAGCGAGTTAAATGTTCGTTACGACCAAATGGTTTCTTTGCGCGAAATAGCAGATACTGCAAACGCATCTAAAAGCGAATTCTTAGCGAACATGTCTCACGAAATTCGAACCCCAATGAACGCTATCATTGGTATGAATTATTTGTTGAAGAAAACCGAGCTCACCGAAAAGCAAGCAGACTATGTTCAGAAGTTAGAAACCTCTGCGAAAAATCTTTTGCGCATCATTGATGATATTCTTGACTTTTCAAAAATTGAAGCTGGAAAGCTTACTCTCGAAAGCACGCATTTGTATTTGGAAGAACTGGTTTCTGATGTTGCAGATGCTGTGAACGTTAAGCTTCAAAAGAAAAACAATGTTGAATTGGTTACGCACATTGACCCGAATATTCCTCCGGTTATTCTCGGAGACTCTGTTCGCTTACGTCAAGTGTTATTGAATCTAACAGACAACGCCGCGAAGTTCACCGAAGAAGGAGAAGTGCATTTGTTTGCCAAAATGGTAACGAAACTTCCTTACGGTATAATTATTCGCTTCGCAGTGAAAGACAGCGGAATTGGAATGACAGATGAGCAAGTAAATAAACTCTTCCAGCCGTTTCAACAAGCCGATTTATCTACAACAAGAAAATTCGGAGGGACCGGATTAGGTCTTGCTATATGCAAGAAAATAGTGGAGATGATGGACGGTGAATTAACCGTTACAAGCGAGGATGGTGTTGGTTCTGAATTTTCATTCAATGCGTTTTTCTCCTTGTCAAATGAAGAAGCCAACAGCATAACCAAAGTTGATTCCATTAACGGAATGCGCGCGCTTCTGGTAGATGATTCTGACAGTGCTCGAATTGTTTTGGAAGAGATGCTCACTTCATTCGGATTTGAAGTTATGATGACCGACAATGCAAAAGAAGCCATTGAAATTTTTGAAAAAGAAAACGCTGCAAAGAGACCGATTTCCCTTTTGGTAGTCGATTGGCGCATGCCAGGTATGGATGGATTACAGTTGGTTGCAGAACTTCGCAAAAAAGATGGTCATCCTGTTCCTTCGGTTCTAATGGTTACAGCTTTTGGCGTAGACACTGTTCGTCAAGCTGCGAAAGAAAAACTCATCGACGGATATTTATTGAAGCCAATAAACCCGTCCATTTTATACGACACCATCAACAGCATTTTGCACTTGGGTGAAAAACGTGTGCTCGACAAATCGAAGGATATTGATGTTATTGAAAACTACCGCGCTGCGTTAAAAGATTCGAAGGTATTGTTGGTTGAAGACAACGACATTAACCTTGAACTTGCGATTGAGCTCTTGCGCGATGTAGGTATTGAACCTGACTTTGCGCGCAACGGAAGAGAAGGTTGGGACAAAGTGAAAGAGAACACGTACGACTGTGTTCTCATGGACATTCAGATGCCAGAGATGGACGGACTTACCGCAACAAGAAATATTCGTCAAGATGATAGATTCAAATCGTTGCCTATTCTTGCCATGACGGCGCACGCCATGAAAGGCGAACGCGAAAAAAGTTTATCGGCCGGAATGAACGATCACATTACAAAGCCTATTGATCCTCACATTCTCTACAACGCCTTAATCAAATACATCAAAGGCGAAGCCACTGCAAATTCTGTAGCTGATTTTGCAGAGAAAAACGCAACAGCCGATGGTGATGCTCCATTCCAAATTGAAGGCGTAGATGTGGTGAACGGATTGAAACGAGTAGCGGGTAAACAAGATTTGTATTTCAAATTATTGAAAACATTCGTAGACAATTACACCGGCGTAACTGCGAAGGCACAAAAACTTGTAGTGGAAAAGAATGTTCCCGAACTGGCTGCATTGTTACACACCATTGCTGGAGTAGCTGGAAACATAGGAATTACAGAACTTTACGAATTGGCTCACCCCGTTTCAAGCGAATTGAAAACCGTTTCGCAAGAAGCTAATCCAACGCTCAATAGCACGCATTTGCAAAAGACCATTGCTGTTTTCACCAAGCTTGAAAAACAACTTCCAATCATTGAGAAATTCCTTCGAGCAAACGTTAAAATTGCGGCAGCTACAACAGAAGTTTCAGATAATGAATTGAACGAACGACTTGCTGCGCTAGCGAAAGCCATTGAAGACAACGACATGCAAGCGGGCGAACTGTGTGAAGAGATGATTGCAAAATTCACGTTAAGTGAAGAAATGAAATCGAAATTAACAGGCATACAAAAAGCGCTGAACGAATTTGAATTCGATGCAGCTTTAGAAATTTTGAAGAAATAATCAAACGAACTTTTTAAGTGGAAAACGTAGAACAAAAACCTTTAATCTTAGCCGTAGATGATTCGGTAGAAAACCTTCAGGTACTCTCTGCCTTGTTGAAAGATCACTACCGAGTGAAGATTGCGAAGAGCGGTGAAAAAGCATTAGAAATTGCGCAACAAGAGCAGCAGCCCGATCTTATTCTCTTAGATATTGTTATGCCCGAGATGGACGGTTTCACCGCATGTGAAAAACTGAAGAGCAATCCGCTTACTCAGAAAATCCCTGTCATCTTTTTAACCGCACTGAATGAAGTTGCCGATGAGACACGCGGTTTCAAAGTGGGTGGTGCCGACTTTATTATTAAGCCCTTCAATCCAGATATTGTAATGGCGCGCATAAGCACGCACATTGCACTTCAAGCAGAGCGAAGAAAATCAGAATCGCTTTTACGCATTTTACTTCCAGAAAGGGTCATTTCTGATCTTATACTAAAAGGAAAGCACACACCTGAGATTCATAAAAATGTGAGTATTCTCTTTTGCGATTTTGTTGGCTTTACCACCATCACTTCTACCCTCACTCCAGAATTCTTAATTGAAGAACTTTCTGAAATCTTCAGTGAGTTCGATGAGATTTGTTCGAGAAATAACGGCATGCGCATTAAGACCATTGGCGATGCGTATATGGCTACAACAGGCATAGGTTCTGACAGTTTAGACCACGCGAAAGAAATGGTTACCATTGCACACGAATTCATTGAATATCTAGAAAAGAGAAATGAAATTTCGAAGCAAGCGTGGACTTGCAGAATTGGCGTTCACAGCGGTGAAGTCATTGCGGGTATTGTTGGAAAATCGCGATTCATTTACGACATTCTTGGCGACAGTGTTAACATAGCTGCGCGTGTTGAAAGCAACGGAACACCTATGAAGGTGACAGTTACGCACGCAACAAAATCGCTTATTGCAAACGGATTTCAATACGAATCGAAAGGAAATGTGATGTTGAAGGGAAAAGGTGAAATGGAGTTATTCCTGGTCGAAAAAACTAACTAACTTTTTTGCGCAACGCGCAAACGCACTTCGCTCAGATTCTCTGCTTTCTTTTCATCTCTTCGCACTTGATTCGATGTTGTGTGAAATTTATGTGCTTCTAAAAATTTCACTTGAAGATTGTCCCAAGTAAAGCGATCACTCATTTCACCACAAGCCGACATTTCGAGAAATAAATTTTCGCCAATTAAACCGAAATCTTCTCTTCCCAAATAATCTAAATCGGCATCGCACAGAATTCGTTCCAAGTGATTCAAAGGGGTCTGCGGCATGTGTGTTGCGCGAATGCATCCGGAAATCGTATCGCAATCTTCATACGTTAGTGCGCTAAGTCCACCGATGGATTGAAAAAAGTCTACGCTTGCCTGTTCATGTCCCGAACGTACTTTTAAAAATCCGGTATCGTGAAAAAGTGCGGCAATTTTTAATATCTCTAGCTCGCGCTCGGTGACACCTTCCAACTTACCAATTGCCTGCGACTGTTCAATAACATCCAGTGTGTGACGAACATCGTGGTAATAGTAATGCTTATGCAGTCCGTCTTTTAGGCGCTGCAGCACGGGTTCAAGATTTTGTAAATAGAAAGCGCTTAACTCGGTCATGTCGCTAATTGTTGATGCTAATTTCGTGAAACAATTCACTAACGAAGATGCTTATTCTTTATTACTTTTGAACCACTTTATATGAAAAACATTAATCGCATACTTATTCCCTTCGATTTAAGGGAAGATAGTTACAACGCTATTCTTCACGCAGAATTTATTGCGCGCCTTGCTAGCTCTGAAATCGTGTTGCTTCACTTGGTGAAGCATGAGAGCGATATTCCGCACGCTCAGAATGAATTGAACAAGTGGGCCGACCGCATTCGCGGGACGTTCGAAGGCTCTGTAAAGACCATTGTTGAAGCGGGTGATCTTTCCACCACTGTAGATGAAATTGCTAAACTTCAGCACTGCGGTTTGGTGCTTATGCCAACACATGGTATGCGCGGAATGCAGCGTATAACAGGAAGTCTTGCTTTAAAAGTGGTTTCTGAATCAACCACTCCTTTTATTGTGGTTCAGCAAAGACCTATTCGTTCGGAAGGATATAAAAAGATTGTCATTCCAGTTACTTTCCGTCAGCAATTATTGGAAGAAGCGAGCTTCTTTGCTGAGATGGCGAAATTGTTTTCGGGAGAAGTATATTTCATTGCTCAACAAGTAGCAAGTGGAATCGACGAGGAGTTGATTGCGAAAGTTGAGGAGATTTTCAGCGCAGCTGAAATACCTTTCAGCATGCACATAGAAAAAGATCAAAAGCCATTTGCTAAATCGGTTGTGGCTTATGCGGCAACAGTAGATGCTGATTTAATCTGCGCGGTAAATTTTTCGTTCGAGTATTTGTACACATTGTTCCCTCGCACAGAGGAGGAAGATTTAATTTACAACGAAGCTCAAATTCCTGTGCTGTTGATTACGCCTGATCAGCAAGACGATTCTGTTTATTTCATACCCATGTGGCACTAAAAAATTAATTGTTATGTCGAAAATTATTGTCCCTTCCGATTTTTCAAGCACCTCTGATGTTGCGGTGAACTATGCCTGTGAAATTTCGAAAACTTTGAATTCTGAAGTTCATATTTTGCACATTTTGAAAGAAGGTGCAGACGAAACGCAAGCCGTTGTTCAACTTGACCAACAAATAGCGAAATCCAAGCTAGCGAGTGGTGTAACCGCGAAGGCATTGATACGACACGGAAACATACTCGATGAGATACCTAAGATTACTGAAGAGACGAAAGCTGAGCTTGTTGTTATGGGCACCCATGGCTTACGCGGATTTCAATTCGTTACCGGTAGTCATGCACTTCGAGTTATTAGCGAATCAAAATCTCCGTTTATCGTTGTTCAAGAGCAAACAACACGCACGGCTGCCATTAAGCGTATTTTGGTTCCGTTTGACTTGCATAAAGAGACCAAACAGAAAATAAAAATAGCTGGAGATATTGCTGAAAAATACAACGCCGAGGTTCATATTATATGCCCAAAGGAATCTGATGAGTTTTTGAATAACCAAATGAAGCGTAACATGAGTTATGCTGAAGGGTATTTCAATGAGCGTGGAATTGCTTGTAAGACTAAGATTACCGATGAGGGCAGTTCAGGATTCGTAAAGGAGATTATTAAATATGCTCAGTATGCAGAGATTGATTTGATTTGTATTTTGAATTTCGCAGGCGAGCGTTTGATTCATGCCTTTGGAACGGATGCAGAGCAAAAGATCATTACCAACGAGGCTGGAATTCCTGCAATGGTTATTAATCCGATAAGTGCGAACGTTGATGCACGTAGCATCTTCGCGCAGTAGGATAAAAAAGATTTTGTAAGAAGTCTTGTTAATTCAAAAAGAGCTGTATATTTGCACCCCCTTAGGGTGCTAAAGAGCATTTCGGGGTGTAGCGTAGCCCGGTATCGCGCCTGCTTTGGGAGCAGGAGGTCGTAGGTTCGAATCCTGCCACCCCGACAAAGAAAAGACAACTCGGTTGTCTTTCTTTTTTTACAGATGAATGATCTCGTAGCTCAGTTGGATAGAGCATCTGCCTTCTAAGCAGACGGCCAGGGGTTCGAATCCCTTCGGGATCAC
>CANIBZ010000006.1 GCA_947466425.1 Flavobacteriales bacterium | reverse complement strand
GTTTTGAATTTGGAAGTGGTATTGGCAAACGGAGAAATCATTTGGACCGGCGCCAACACGTTGAAAAACTCTACTGGATACAACCTTACTCAGTTGATGGTTGGAAGTGAAGGCACACTTGGAATTATTACCAAAGCCGTTTTGAAACTACTTCCATTGCCAAAACACAATTTACTTTTATTGGCTCCATTTGCTTCTGCGGAAAAAGCGTGTGAAGCCGTAAGCGCAGTTTTTCGAGCAGGCATTACGCCAAGCGCCATGGAATTCATGGAACGTGAAGCCATAGAATACACCCTTCAATTTGTTCCAGATGCTCAAGTGAATTTAGATGGGGTGGAAGCACACCTGCTAATGGAAGTTGATGGTTCAAACGTTGAATCGCTTATGCTCGATTGTGAAACCATTTCAAACGTGCTCATGGAACACGAGTGCGGTGAAATATTATTTGCGGAAGATCACAATCAGAAAGAAGCGCTTTGGAAAGTTAGAAGAAAAGTGGGAGAAGCAGTGAAGTCTCATTCCATATATAAGGAAGAAGATACCGTTGTTCCTCGATTCGAACTTCCGAAATTACTCCGTGAAGTGAAGGCCATTGGAAAACGCTTTGGTTTTCGTTCCGTGTGCTACGGGCATGCCGGTGATGGTAACCTTCACATTAACATCTTGAAAGATGAAATGTCCGATGAGCAATGGGACAACACACTTCCATTAGCCATTCGCGAAATATTCGAATTAACTGTTTCTCTCGGAGGAACGCTCAGCGGTGAACACGGTATCGGTTGGGTGCAGAAGAACTACATGGATATCGCCTTCAATGATGTTCAACTGAACCTCATGAAAAAAATAAAAGAAGCTTTTGATCCGAATGGAATACTCAATCCAGGAAAAATTTTCCCAGATTGAATTTCATTATTTAATCAATAGACGCTTTGTAATTCTTCCAACCTGAATCGTATAAATTCCTGTTGAAAGAGTTTCAACTTCTAGTGTGTGAACACCAGGCTGATTGAAACTTGTAGCAAATACCACTTGTCCAGTTGAATTGTAAATGGTCACATTCGATTTACCCGATTGGAAGTTTTGAATGAAGACTTCATTCTCAGCTGGATTCGGATAAACGATAAATTCGCGCTCTGCGATTTCATTAACGCTTGCAGGAATCCACTGAAAATCTTCAGAGGCTGAAGCTGCAGAAGAACCACATCCATTAATGGCTGTAACGCGCCAAGAGTAGGTCTTTCCTTCCATAAATGAAAAGTTAGCAGGTAACACAACGAAGTTAGAAGTAACAGTAGAACTGTATAAAACAGTTCCGAAGGTATTGTCGTTTTCCGCTAATTCGAATAAATAAGATGTGGCTCCAGGCATTGCGGTCCAATTAAACTGGTAGTCAAGTGCGTTGTACTGAATGGTTGTTGGCACAGACAACAAAGTTGGAGCGGCTGGAGGAGTTCCTGTAGTTATGGTGAAGAACAAATCATAAAACTCTCCAAATGTAGTTTGAAGTTGGAGAGTACAGTTAAACGTTCCAGTAGGAACAGTTCCCAAATCAGAAATAACAATATTGTAGCTTCCAGTTGCACCGATGTTCACTCCGCTAAACACAGGTAATCCAGGAATTCCGGTAATGTTCGCGGTTAAAGGGAATTGCAAATCAGCATTAATTTTAAGTTGAAGGGTATCCGCCGATTGTCCACATGCATTCAAATTGTTGTTTTGCAAGTAGAGCAGAGTAGGACGCAGAACGAAGAACCCGTCATACATGCTTGTCGCTAAATTAACTCCGCTTGGCAAGTACGGATAGTTGCTCCATGTTCCGCTGTATTGTGGAAGATCATTCGCTGGAAATAAATCGAAATATCCAACTTCATTTAAAACGCCTGTGCTAACGCGAGAAGCATCTAGAATGCGAACCCCACTGCGGTAGTTACTCTCGTATACGAATTGGTCCTTGGTGTATAAGTTGTGGTCAATGGAAGTGTTGGTGCTTAGATAATAATTCATGTAAACAAGATTATCTAAATCTGAGAAATCAAAAATGTGTGTGCGAGTTGTTGTGCCTAAATTCTGCTCATCCAACTCGTCGTCTACTAAATAATGCGACATGTCTTTGGTGAACCAACCTTGGTGTGTGTAACCCGTTTCGGGATAGCTGTAATTATCTAAAAATAGAATGTCGGTAGGATCAGTAACATTCAAAGTAACGACACCCCAACCGCTATTTCCATTGCAGGCCACAACAATTACATCGCCTTGGTGATTGACATCTGGACCGTTGTAAGTAAGAATATTTCCATCGTGTGTATAACCGGCATCTTGGTAACCGCCAACGAGAATAGGTTGAAGAGGATTTGAAATATCTACTAAATGCGGTCCACCGTTGAAGGTGTTTGAACCCATGGCCATCAAAATTTTGCTCACAGGATCAATAGCTATAGTATGCGAATGTCCAAATCCACCGTAATAGGCCGATTCAACAAATGAAGTAGGAGTAGTTACATTGTCCAATTGCAACATATCAAAAACCTGAAGGCCGTGACCAGTTGCCTCACTTCCAACAAAACAATAATTGTCCATTGTTTCAACATCACGCCACAAACTGCTACTTGTATGTGAAGGAAGCATTCCTAAATAAACGGGTGCTTCGGGCGTTGAAATATCCACGAAAGCCAAACCGTTTGAAACGCCAACTAGCGCATATTCTTTTCCCGTAACTGGGCTTACCCATCCCCAAATGTCACTCGTATTGTCATTATTCGGATTAGCCCCAATTTCAGATAATGTCATGTGCGATAATAAATCGACATTATCGCAAGGATAAATTCCGGCCATTCCACCAACGCAAGGTTGAGCCATTGCTGTAACTGCGGATATTAAAAACACTGAAAGGAATAAGTTCTTCATAGACAAATTTTGTTGTACGCAATATAAAAACAAAAAGCTCGGCGAAGGCCGAGCTTTTTAATATAATTACCACTGAAGCGGATTCTTAATTTGCTTTAGCGTGTTTAACACTGTAATAAGTCACGTAGAAGTACCCAATGGTTAACATCAAATGGAAAGGCATCAATCCAAAATCAGTCAATCGTGTTGCGCCATCTTTTTCAGAGAATCTTAATATAAATGGCCAAACCAATCCGCTAGCGAAGTACAACAACAAAATAAATTCAAGTATAGTCAATGGTGAAATTTTCGGAGCACGATATTTCTTATCCGTCCAAGTTCCTTTTTTTCCGGTGCTAATAGCGAATTTAGGTGTTCTTACAAAGGCAGATTTCTTTCCAGTTAATCCTTCAATTACTGCAACGGCGTTGTGCAATGAAAGTCCCATAGAAACCGCCAGGAACAATGGGAAATCGACAACGAAACGTCCGAATTTTTGGAAGAAAGGCATTGGTGGGCGAGAAACCCAATAGAAAAATCCCAAAATGAAGAAGCTCACTAAGAATGCCGAAGCCACTGCAAAGTAGATAGAATAATCATTCAAATGTTCGCCATTATACGTATGCCATCCGTCGAAATAGTGCTTAATAAACAACATAGGCATACTTAAAATCGAAGTTCCTAGAATGCTTAAGAAAACAACCGAATTCATTAAGTGGAAACTGGCGTGCACCTTGTGAGCAAAGCCCATGTCTTTCGCGCGTAGTACTTTACCTAAATTCTTGCGCGTACATTCAGCAGCACCTTTGGTCCAACGGAATTGCTGTGCTTTCAATGCGTTCATTTCAGCAGGTAACTCAGACGGAGAACCAATTGCAGGCAAGTAGATGAAATTCCATCCAACCAACTGTGCACGGTAGCTAAGGTCTAAGTCTTCTGTGATTGTATCACTCTGCCATCCACCGGCATCATAAATAGCTTCTTTTCTCCAAACACCAGCAGTACCATTGAAGTTAATGTAGTGATTGGAATAGTTACGACCAATCTGCTCTACTGTAAAGTGAGCATCCAAACCAAAAGCCTGCAAACGCGTAAGTAAAGAATAGTCTTCGTTCAAGTGTTCCCAGCGAGTTTGAACCACTGCTATTTTCTCTCCAGCATAGAAGTAAGGGATAGTCTGACGTAAAAAATCCTTTCTTGGAACGAAGTCAGCGTCAAAGATCGCCGTGAATTCTCCTTTTGAAATATCCAAACCATAAGCTAATGCTCCGGCTTTAAAACCTTTGCGATCTACTCTGCGAATGTGCTGAATATCTATTCCTAGAAGTTGCTTCTCGGCAATTAGCTTGGCTGCAATTTCAACAGACTCATCGTTTCCGTCATCCAAGACTTGAATCTCTAATCTGTTTCTTGGGTAATCGAATTCACAAACAGCATTAATCAAACGTTCAATAACGTACATCTCATTAAATACAGGAAGTTGAACGGTAACATAGGGCAAATCTTCTTCAGCAATAACAGGCATTTCACGTTTGCGCTTGCTCTTTTTCACAAACTGAACGGCCAAATTCAATTGAACCAACGAATAGAAAAAGATGAAAATTAAAAAGAAACCGTAGAGACAGATTGCGGTAAATGCAAGTGTATTCAATGTATTGAGGGTTTAGTTAGAACGCGAAAATAAGGCTAAAGGGACATTCGATAAAAACTTTTCTAACGATCTTGAAACAATTGCGTGTTAATCAATATCGAAATTCAGCTGCATCGTAATCGAAGCAGTCTTTCTTCTAGAGCTGGTATTGAAAGCCCCGCCCCATGAATAATCCTCATCGCTGTTTTGCCCAACAATTTGAAAGATGCCCATTTCTGCACTTTGCAAACTTCCCAATTCACCTCCTGCAGATTGAGCGATTTTTTCAGCTCGAAGGCGAGCGTCTGATGTTGCTTCAGAAACCATTTCCACTTTTAACTCTGCAAGTTTGGTGTAATAAAATTCAGGGCTTTCAGAATAAAACTCAACGCCAGAGGCAATGAGTTCAGTTACCTCGCGGGAAATTTGCTCAACTTTCGAGACCTCTGAAGATTCTATAGCTACCATTTGAGACAGACTATAACCTGTTAAAGTTGTCGCAGTAATATCTCCATTGGAATTCCGTGTTTCGTTGTAGTTTTTTTTAATTTCCATTGCAGAAAATACAATTTCATTCTCTTGAATTCCTTTTCCCATTAAATAACTCTTAATGGTATTTCGATCTGATTCCAACGCAGCAGAAGCAGCCGCAAGGTCATTACTCGTTTTGGAAAACGATCCACGCCAAACAATTAAATCTGAATCGAAGTTTCGGCTTCCCATTCCTGTTACATGAATCACGTTTTCTTTGCTATTTCTGTCACGATATCCTTTCATAAGAACATAGGATGCTAGAATAACACAGATACCAATTGTAAAAGAAGCGATTACACGATCATTGAATAGGTTTTTCATAACTCGAAAGTAAACAAAAAAGAGGTGAAATTAACTTCACCTCTTATTAATTCATTAGGTATAAATCCTATTGACAATTCAAAGGATAATAATATTGATAAGAAGGAGGGTTCGGTGTGTAACCTGGTTTAATAATATAAAAGCCAATTTTTGTTATGGTTGCTCCAACCGGAATAGGAATAAAATCTTCGGGAATAAATGTTTTTCTAAATTTTCCTGGGGAAATCTCATTCATTTTTAAAGAAGGTGTCGAGGTTACACTCGCTAATGGAGCGACCTCAAAGAAAGAGAAAGGACCTGTAAATGCTTGAATGAAAATATAGCACTCATCGCTTCCAAGGTTTTGCAAATTCACATCGCCCTCTTGCGTGTTGTCATAAGTAATGCTGAAGTAATCATCTTGCTTGGCAGCTTCTGGGAAGAAACAAATACGATCAGCACATAAAGCTGGAACGATGTCAACATGCAAATCTTCAGTCTTCGCTTCTCCAACTCCTTCAGAACCGTAGGCATTTCCATTTTTCAATTTTGCCAAACATGATATTCCATTTTGAAACAATTGAAGTGGAGTACATGCATAGTATGTGGTAGGCACCATGGTCATCTTATACAACATACCGCTCACATGCGTCAAGAGCATACAGTTATTTGAGTTTCCCCATTCTCCGTTTCCGCATGAAGGTCCGGCAGGTTGCCAGGTCCACATGTATACAGAGTCAGCAACTTCCGGATGATTTCCTAATAATGTTTTCAACCCTCCGGTTGTTTGAGCCACATCAATGTACAAATCCATTGTCGCATTGGCATTGGTAGGCGAGGGGAAAACGAAAGCCGCTTGTGAAAATCCCACAATCGAAATTGCAAATGCAGCTAGTGTAAATAATATTTTTTTCATGATTAGATGCGTTGGAAGTTAAACTTATATATCACATTCTTGAATCCGTCCGAACAAACTCTGTGGTATTGCAAGCCCATGTTGCTTGTTGTTGGAAGAACCATGTTACCTAAGAATAATTCAAGGGTATCGTTTGAATTCATAAGTGTAATTGAAGACGGCGCTAGGTTGTCATCCAATGACCACGTTCCATTTGTACCGAAGAAATTCTTCCCTTCTGTAATGGTGACAGTATACGTCTGTGTTGGAACATCAAGCGTAATACGCATTGGCTCTACTCCAGGTAAAATATAGAATTCGCTTAAATCACGTTCTTCTAAAACGGGATTGTTTGGATCTTGCTGAATGAAGTTGGTCAGCTCCCATGTGCCACCCATGCCTTGCAACTTATCTGAAGCCTCTCCCAACTCACCGGTTGTCTCTGGCTTACAACCAGCGAACAAACCTGCAGTTAAAGCTATCATCAAAAATAGTTTTACTGATTTCATTTGATATAAATTTAATTTTAAATTCTCTTTAATATTTCTTTCTATTTAATACGGGCGAAAAATTTTTCGCCCCTCTAGTTACATCCTCCTTCCGGATTCCCAACAAATAAAGCCGAGGTGAATTCGCTGTTCGGGAATTGAAGAGCCATACCTGGACAATTCCAAGGCGCATTGCGAACGTAAACGCTTTCACCTTTAGCACCAATTCGCTTCAGTTGGTTAATCCATTTTCCTTCTCCCATAGTCTCAATGCGATACTCTCTTCTTGCAGCGGCAATAACTTCAGCTGCCGTGGAAGTTGCTGAAAGGTCATTTAATCCGGCTCCAAAAGCGCGATCACGAATAGCGTTGATGTCTTCTATGGCTGCAGTTAAGTTTCCGCCCATTTCAGCTAAACATTCTGCTCGAATCAATCTCAATTCAGTCAAATAAATAATTGGAATATTAAAGAATACTTTGTTTTCAAATCGACGGTTCTTGTATTTTCCTCCGCTAGACTGCATCCAACTCAAACGATCGTCTGCGCTATTCAGATTAGTGAACTGATACAATTCATTGGAAAACATTAAGTTCGGAGGAAGCACCCCACCTGCATTGTAGTTTCCAATGAAGTTGTCGGTTCGTTGATCAACGTGGTCAGCTCCAGGATTAGAACTCACAATGCCAAATACAGTTTCAAGATTGACTTCCGGAGTTACAGGAAAACGATCCAAGGTATCTCTCATGGCGTAATTGCCAGAATTAATAACTAATGAAGCGTAATGCTCCGCCTCACCGTAATTGTTCATTTGAAAGTAGACCATGGCCAATAAACCGGCTGCTGCATCTTTTCTTGCATAGTTACCGTTGCTTTCCGGAAGGTTACCTAAGGCAAATTCTAAATCTTCAATAATGAAGGCGTAAGACTCAGCAACAGTACTTCGGGGTATTGGTAAGTTGCTCGCGTCTCTTTTCAATATAATTCCCAAGTGTGAATTATCGGGGGTAGAACCATACGGCTGAGCCCAAATTTTCACCACATTGAAATGGCAGAATGCGCGAATGAATCTTGCTTCAGCTTCCATTCGGGTACGTTCTGCATCTGACAACCCATCAATCAAATCGAAATTCTTCATTAATGAATTGCAACGATAAATGGCATAATAAAAATCGCCATAAGTACCATTGGTAGTAGGAGTGAAGAAGTTAGTTTCGCGATTGTACACAGCATTGAAATCTAAACCGTTCGGTTCAGCCATGTTATCGCTCATTAACTCACAAATGTTTTGATATTTTCCATCAAACAAATTTGCAATAACGTCGTAACAACTGTTCAATAAACGTTGAGCGTCGTCTGGTGTCTTCAACGCATCTTCTGCTAGAATTGCGCCTTCAGGCGGATACTCTAACATCTTTTCGCAAGAGGCAATTCCAAGAGCTAATCCAATAGCTAAAATGAAGTATGATATCTTTTTCATGTTCGTTCGAATTAGAAGTTAGCGTTTAAGCGAATGTTGAAACTACGTTCTTGCATAGGAGTTAAGTAAGTCACATTCGGACTTAAGTTTCTGTCTTGCGCGTTTTCAAAGTCACGAACCACTTCAGGATCCAATCCTGGGAAGTTCGTAATGGTGAACAAGTTGGTAACGCTTACACCGATGTTCAATCCAGTCATTTTCATTCTCTTTGTTACTTCGTTCGGGAAGGTGTAATCCAATGACAGGTTTCTCAAACGCATGTAGTTTGCTTTGTACATGAACAATGAAGTGTTCCACCATGGGAAACCATCTGGCAACCCGTAAGTGGTTTCATCCAAGGTCAATCTACCGAAAGTCGACTGATCTCCAGGAGCAGTCCAACGATCTAAAATTTCTTGACGCATGTTCCAACTTGAAACAACACCCAATTGACGCTTCGCGCTAGAATCGAAAATACGAGCACCCAAGCTGTATGTGAACAATGCAGATAAACTGAAGTTCTTCCAACCGAATGTTTGAGTTAATCCACCCATCATTTTTGGCAATCCATTTCCAACATAGTTACGAATACTGTTGTCGTAATCTGTTGTATAGTTTCCTTGTGGAGTAATGTATACAGGAAGTCCAGATTGTGCATCTATATGATCAAACGATACGAGATAGAAAGAGCCAATAGGCTTTCCAACTAAAACACGAGAATCGTTTGTTCCACCAGACACAGCATCTGGAGTGTAGTCTCCAATACTTACAAGTTCATTGTAGTTGTAAGAGAAGTTCGCACTTGTGCGAGCTGTAAATTTCGAGCTCTTCGTCCAATTCACAACTGCGGTTAATTCAATTCCTTCGTTCAATACTTCAGCAACGTTGTCCCAGAAGTTAGTGAATCCAGTACTTGCAGGAAGACTTACGTTCATCAATACATCTCGGCTGTATTTTCTATATCCTTCAAGAATTACAGTCAAGCGATCTTGCCAAAAGCCCGTCTCTAAAGCAACTGAGAAGTTGTTGGTGGTTTCCCACTTCAAATTCGCATTTCCTGCTTGAGTAGGATAAAGAATAGGATTTTGGTTGTAGTATGTTCCGTTATTTGCTGCGCTATACAAAGCGTATTGTGCGTTTGCCGGAATATCTGAGTTTCCTGTTAAACCATAACTCGCACGTAACTTCATGTAGTTAATGGTTTTATTGTCCTTCAAAAATCCTTCCTCAGAAATAATCCAACCTAGCGATACAGAAGGGAAATTTCCGAATTTGTTGTTTACACCGAAACGTGAGCTACCGTCGCGACGAACACTGGCTTCGAAGAAGTACTTCGATTTGTAATTCATATTATACTTCGCGAAGAATCCCAAGAAACTAAACTGATTAGGATTTCCTACAGTGCGAACTCTTGTATCTGGATTGTTCTGAACGTCTGAAAATTCAGCAACTGTTCCATCCAAATTAGGGATGTAATCATTAATGTACTCTGTTTTTGAATGCTGCAACTCGTGTCCAATAAGCAACGAGGCATTCAAATCTGGAATAAGTTCTTTGCTGTATTCAGCGGTAATGTTGTAGCTGTAATTGCGAACCAAACGCTGATCGTTGCTGTAACTTCCTTGTCCGTTAGATAAATCAAATGTTGAAGGTGTAAGTCTATTTTCACCAATGTGCATCCAATCCATACCACCTGTGGCAATAATGAATAAGTTCTTCTTCGGCATATATATTAATCGTCCAGTATTAATTACACGATCCTCAACAGTTGTCCAACGCAATTGCTCTCTGTATGCAACAGGGTTCTTCACGTTTCCGAATTCATCTCTCCAATAGAAATAATCTCCAGGCTTGTTAACCACTGCTCCTGAAGAATTGTAAGTCGTATCTGTGTGATAAACGGGATAGTACGGAAGCGCGTTCGACATAGCATCTCCCAATCCACCAGACCAAGCGGCGTCTACGCGTTTATTCAATCCGCGTGTTCCCGAAAGTGATAAGTTCAATCTCAATTTGTCGCCTAAACGGAACTCAGGATTCACACGAGCAGAGATGCGCTTGTAACTGTTTCCCTTCAAGAAGCTTTGGTTGTCATCATATCCAACAGAGAAGTATACGCTATGCTTCTTTCCACCATAACGCGCCGAGAAGTTTGTTCCATATTTATTTCCGCGACCTACTGTTTGACTCACCCAATCTGTGTCGGTTTTACCTGCTTTTAAATAGGCGGCCTTACGTGTGGCAGCATCATCTGTAGCAGAAGTCATATTAGGTAACCATACATATCCTGTTCCACCATCGTTTTCCCAAGCCTCTTGACGAATACGTAAATACTGGTCCGTGTTCAACATGTTCGGACGAGAAGCAGGGGTAGAGATACCCGCATTCAATCCATAGTCGAATTTCCATCCTTTTTCTTTAGCGCGTTTCGTAGTAATAATGATTACTCCGTTTGCAGCTCGAGAACCATATTCACCGGCAGCAGCAGCATCTTTACGAACTTCGACCTTTTCAATGTCATTCGGATTAATTGTAGCAAGCGGATTATTATTCAATGCACCGCTGTTTCCACGCAAGAAATAATCTTGTGTCATTGGAATACCATCGATGATATACAACGGGTCACCTCCAGCAGAAACAGAAGCTGTTCCACGAATACGAATCAATGATCCAGCACCAGCAATACCTGAACCCTGAGACACTTGCAATCCAGCAGCTTGTCCTTGAAGCGCGGCTTCAAAACTTGGTGTGCGAATAGCAGTAATGTCCTTCCCGCTAATTTTAGCAATCGAACCAGTACTTGGACGGTTACGCTCTACACCGTATCCGATGATTTCAACATTGTCTAGTGTCAGAGACCCTGAACTTAACTTGAAATTATGCTTAACTAATGCACCAACAGGAACTGTAATTTGCTTGGTAATGGTTTCAAAATTCAAGGCCTTCACTTCAATTTCAAATGTTCCGACACCTGTTGTTATGGAATAATTCCCCACTTGGTCGCTGGCAGTGCCGTTGGAAGTTCCTTTTACTAAGACGAAAGCTCCTGGAATGGGACGATTCTCTTCATCTGTAACCACACCGCTTATAGTTTGTCCCCACGAAATAACAGAGAGAACGGCCATAAACGCTGTAAGAATACTCGTTCTATAGAATTTAGACATATTGAAATTGAATTTGATTTGGTTTAAGTCGCGCTAATATAAATTGTTTTCACTTCGTGTCCAACATACACTTACTCGTTGTTGGTAAGTCATCAATTATGGATTCCAAACGAACGGAGCCGATTCTCTTCTTCCTTCAGTTTCGACTGAAATAATATAAGAACCTGCTGAAATATTCTCTTCCGACAAGTTCCATTCAGATTGATTTATTCCAGAAACACCTTGCGTGTTAAATGAAGAAACCACTCGTCCTGTTAAATCGCGTAAAACAATTTGAACCTTCGCAGCTTGACTCATGCTGTATGCGAGATTAACGTTGTGACTTGAAGGATTCGGCCAAATCATGAAAGATGATTTTGCAAATGACATGACTTCCGACAAGGAAGTATTCAAATCTGGAACAGCCAATTGATAGTCGGTGTATACATGATATTCTCCCGGTTCAAAGAAGAAGGTGGCTCCCAAATCGTTCACTTGAAATGAGTTTCCAGTGAAGTAATCATACCAAGTTCCTGTGTGTTGAAATCCAGGAATCATGTTAATCGAAGTTGTTTGGAAATTTCCAACAACAACTGCATTGTTTGTTCCATTCAAATGAATACGTTTACCAAATCCACCTAGGTCAATATTGAAATTGGTTGTTGA
This sequence comes from Flavobacteriales bacterium, assembly GCA_947466425.1. Classification (GTDB taxonomy): domain Bacteria; phylum Bacteroidota; class Bacteroidia; order Flavobacteriales_D; family Sanyastnellaceae; genus CAIZGX01. The sequence continues at coordinate 67,675 of CANIBZ010000006.1, read as the reverse complement.
AAAAACAGGCTCATTCTTTTTAAGATTGTTCAGGGCTGCTGTCACTTTATACAAATGCTTCCTATTCTGATTGTCCCAATAATCCCAACGAACAGGCTTTGCAGAGGTTTTGCAATTTGCCAAATCAACAGTTACACCATCTGAACATGTTCCAATCGAATAATCGTAACCAAGCTCTCCAAATTGCCAAATCATCTTAGGGCCAGGAATCGGTATCAATAAACAATGTGCTAATTCTTGTCTTTTCAATGCGGTATTCAAATTGGTAATGTTGTAAGAGCCGCTGCTAGCACCGTATTGAAGGTCTTTGTACATCATACGCTCTTCGTCATGACTTTCCGCGTAGGTAACAAGGTTTGCGTTATTCCATCCTCGGTTTTGGTAGCTTCCCCAAGAGAGATCAGAAGAGTAACCCATGGATGCTTCCATGTATTGGCCATTCAAATTTCCCCAAAGCATTAATCCGTTATTACTCAAAACGGTTTCTTCGCTATTATCGGAAAAGTGTTCCAAAATAGCATAGGACCCCGGTTCAACCGTTTGCATGTGGTTGTAATAGTCTGTTAAAATGTTAATTCTGCTTTGGTCATACGCACCCCATGCTCCTATGTTTCCAAGCGTATTGTTTTGAGTGAAACCTTTTGATAAATCGAAACGGTAACCATCGATATGGTAATTCTGCATCCAATGCGTCAAAATACGTTTACAGAAATTTTTCGTTTGAAGACTTTCGTGGTTGAAATCATATCCAACATTGAAATCGTGCTTTGGAGTCTGGTTGAACCATGGATTGTTTGCGGTGGGTTGTCCCCATGTTCCTGCATTCGCATCGAAATACATGCGAACCATTGGATTCATTCCGAAACTGTGATTCAGCGCTATGTCCATAATAACTGCAATTCCACGATTATGCGCTTCATTTACAAAAGTCTTTAAAGCTTCCGCAGTTCCATAGGCTTTGTCTGGAGCGAAATAGAAATCGGGATTATAACCCCAACTATCATTTCCTTCGAACTCATTAATAGGCATCAACTGAATAGCAGTCACGCCAAGAGTTGCTAAATAATCCAAAGAATCTGTCAACGAAGCGTATGTTCGATCAGCTAGGAAATCACGAATCAATAATTCATAAACAACCAACTTAGTTTTAGCGGTTCTCGAAAAATTTTGGTCCGTCCAGTTGAATGCAGGCGGATCCGTTCTAAATACTGAGACAGGCTCAGTAGTCAGTCCAGTCGGATAAGGAATTAAATTCGGATAGGTAGTCGAAGGAATCCAACTGTCGTTCCATGGATCTAAAATTTTGTCGGAATAAATATCAGCCACACGCAACCCCTGCATGTCTATGTAATATTGGAAACTGTATTCAACACCTGGAGATAAGTTTGGAACATCCAACCAATACGTATTTCCATCAGGCGTGCGGTTCATTAAATAACTCAAGTCCAATTGCCAATTGTTGAAATCGCCTATGACAAAAACAAAACTTTTATTCGGAGCATACAATTGCAAACGAACTCCGGTGCTTGATGTCAGGTTAATTCCATCAATAGTTCCAGCAGGCGCTGAGGCTATGGTAATTGCTGGAAGAATGATAACCACTTTTTCATCCGTTACCGTTGTACTTCCGTTAACCGCAGACATGGTAATGTGGTATTCTCCAGCAGCTGCTTGGCTGAAGTTGTAATTCAATGATGTTACTCCAGTACCCGAGGCAACCTGACTTCCATTTACTGAAATGGTAATATTTGATGCTGAGGAAGAATTAGCAGTAACAGGAACAACTTGATTCGCATTCACAATTTGTGATTCCTGAGTAGGCAAAGAGAATGAAGCATTGAAACCAGCTGCATATATATTCAAATAAATATCGCTTCCATCTGCATTTCTTCCAACAACAGTTCCTGCAGCATTGCGGAAAACAAATGTCATTTTCGAAACCGTTTCTCCAACATTCAAGTTGTAAAATGTAGAAGGGGTAATCACAATTTTGTGAATGTTATTTCCCATTGGAGTCATAAGAACAGAGGCATCTGCTGTTCCCCAATTTCCCACCGTATGTTGCCAATCGTTTGGACCAATACTATTATTAGTAATTACACCTGTATGGGCATAAATAGGAGTGTAACCTGATAGGTCTCCGTTACCCGAAGTCGCATCATAGAAGACTGTAATTTGATCTGTTTGGGTCGGAAAAGCCGGCGTAGAAGTTAATATCTGAGCTTTAACTTGAAGGGCGAAAAATGAAAATACTAAAGCGGAAAAAAAAAGTACTTTTTGTTTCATAAGTAAGGTAGTTAGTTCTTCAAATATAAGAAAGTGTACTTAGTACACAACCTAGAATGAAAATTTTTAAAGAAATTGCTGTTTCTTTGTTGTTCAAACGAACCTTATGCAACTTCTAGACGGATTAGCACTTTCCAAAACCATTAAATCAGAGATCAAGCAAATGGTCTCAGACAGAGCAGACGCAGGATTCAAGCGTCCGCATCTTGCAGCTGTGCTAATTGGTGAAAATGGGGCAAGCGTTACCTATGTGAACGCGAAGGTTAAATCTTGCGAGGAAGTGGGATTCGATTCAACATTGGTTCAGTTGAAGGATGATTGCACCGAGGAGGAAGTTTTACAAACTATAACTGCTCTGAATGAAAACGATGCGATAGACGGTTACATTATTCAACTTCCTTTGCCGAAACATATTAATGAGAAGAAAGTCTTGATGGCAGTAGCTCCGAATAAAGATGTCGATGGTTTCCATCCCGAATCAATTGGAAAAATGATGTTGAATCTTCCTACTTTTCTTCCTGCTACCCCAATGGGTATTATTACTTTGTTGGAAAGAAATAGCATTCCTACTTCAGGAAAACATGCTGTTGTGTTAGGAAGATCTCATATCGTTGGACTTCCAATTTCTGTATTACTTCAAAGAAATCATCCGTTTGGGAACTGCACTGTAACCCTTTGCCATAGCAAGACGAAAAACATTGAAGAAATTTGTCAATCTGCCGATATTATCATTGCAGCAATAGGCCAACCGGAATTCCTTAAAGGAAATATGGTGAAGGAAGGGGCGGTAATTGTTGATGTTGGAATTACACGCGTAGTAGATGCTTCGAAGAAAAGCGGATTCAGACTTTTAGGCGATGTGTCTTTTGATGAAGTTGCTCCGAAATGCAGCTTCATTACGCCAGTTCCAGGTGGAGTAGGTCCAATGACCATTGTGTCATTAATGCAAAACACCCTGTTAGCTGCGGAAGGTAAGCGCGCCGTATAGTTCGACTGTTTGTTTGGCTTCCAAAACGTCGTGAACCCGCAATATTGATGCGCCTCGATCCAAAGCAAATGCATGAAGCACGGTAGTTCCATTCAAACTTTCTTCAGTCGTTGTTCCCAACGTTTGCTGAATCATCTTTTTTCTTGAAACTCCCGCCAATACAGGATATCCGAATTTTGTAAATCGTTCTAGGTTTCGAAGCAAGTCAAAATTATGCTCCTTGTTTTTCGCGAATCCAAAACCTAGATCTAACACGATTTTAGAAATTCCAAGCTGATTCAACTTTTCAATTTCCATTTGGAAATAGGCATAAACTTCCTCAACTACATTTTCATAATTCGCCAATTCTTTCATGTTGGAAGAATCACCGCGCGAGTGCATCAACACATACGTGCATTGCGCTTCAGCAGCTATGTTCCTTAAATTAGAATCCATCCTTCCGCCCGACACATCGTTTATCCAATGCGCCCCTTCGCGAAGACAAGAGGTGGCCACTTCACTATAAAACGTATCGATACTTATTGTTAAGGAAGGAAATTCATTTCGAATGGAAATTAATACGGGTAACACGCGATTCAACTCTTCTTCCGCAGAAATATAAATGGCACCCGGACGAGTCGATTGTCCGCCCAAATCCAAAATATCCATTCCATCTGAAATCATTTTTTCAACGCGAACGAGAATGTCTTTTTCAGAATTAGAGCGACTTCCAGCATAAAAAGAATCTGGAGTAACATTCAAAATTCCCATTACCAAGGGAAGTGTGCGAGTAGAATTCATTTCAAGATGTATCTTTGAAACGCAAAGATGAGCATTTTCATCGCATTTGTATTTCGAATCATGAGCGCACCAAAAGATACTTCAGCACAATACGATCAGGCCATTCAGAAATGTGTCGACCTCTTCAAAAAGAAAACGCACGACTACGGAACGGCTTGGAGAATTTTGCGTCCTTCCAGTTTAACGGATCAAATTTTCATCAAGGCGCAGCGCATTCGCACCATTGAAGAAAAAGGGGAAAGCAAAGTAGGTGAGGGGATTGAAGATGAGTTTGTAGGTATCATTAATTACAGCTTAATGGCTCTTATTCAGTTAGAATTGCCCTCAGATGCTCCATTAGAACTTCAAGCAGAAAATGCAATTTCTCTTTATATAGAGCAAGCCCAAATTACCAAGGAATTAATGATGAACAAGAATCACGATTACGGTGAAGCTTGGCGCGACATGCGCGTTTCATCGTTCACGGATTTGATTCTCATGAAAATCTTACGCATCAAACAAATTGAAGACAACTCAGGCAAAACCCTCGTTTCAGAAGGAATCGACAGCGGATTTCGCGACATGATCAATTATGCCGTTTTTGCTTTGATACAGATGTCTGAACAATAGTATCAACCGGTGTTTTCAAAGACCTGTTGAAAACTACCAACCATTGTGAATTTCCGAAGTTATTCTGCGTATTACTTTCGAAGTCTGATTTAGAACAGACGAGATGGCTCAAGAAGTTAAATACACAGAAGACAACATTAAATCCCTGGAGTGGTACGAACACATTCGTCTGCGACCGGGGATGTACATAGGTAAACTTGGCGACGGTACTACTGCCGACGACGGTATTTATGTTTTGTTGAAGGAAATTATGGACAATTCCATTGACGAATTTGTCATGGGTAATGGAAAGAATGTTGAAATTGTAATCAAAGACGGAACCGTTACCGTTCGCGATTACGGAAGAGGTATCCCGTTGGGAAAGGTGATCGATTGCGTTTCGAAGATCAACACAGGTGGAAAATACGATTCTCGCGCATTTAAGAAATCTGTTGGACTAAACGGAGTAGGAACGAAGGCGGTTAACGCACTCAGTTCTTTCTTCCGCGTTGAATCTTTTCGCGAAGGCGAAATGAAAGCAGCTGAATTCGGAAAAGGAGAAATAACACAAGATTTTAAGATTGCTAAATCAACCGAGAAGAACGGAACACTCATGTCGTTCATTCCCGATGAAAGCATATTTGTCAATTATCAATATCGTTCGCAACACATCGAACGATTACTTTGGAATTATTGCTACTTGAATGCTGGATTAACCATCATTTTCAACGGTCAAAAATTCAAATCGGAAAATGGTTTACGCGATTTGCTCGCAGCCAACATGACCGAGGATCCACTTTACAATGCCATTCACTTGAAAAGCGATGACATTGAAGTAGCCATCACACACACGAATTCATACGGGGAGGAATATTACAGTTTCGTAAACGGGCAATACACGACGCAAGGTGGAACGCACCAAGCGGCATTCCGCGAGGCCTATGTAAAAGTCATTCGTGACTTCTTCAAAAAAGATTACGAAGCAGTCGATGTTCGTTCTGGAATTGTTGCGGCAGTTGCTATTAAAGTCATTGAACCGGTTTTCGAATCGCAGACCAAAACGAAATTAGGTTCGAATGAAATTGAACCTAACGGAAAAAGTGTTAAGGCGTTTATCTTAGAATTCCTCCAAAAAGAACTCGACAATTTCTTGCATCGAAATCCAGAAATTGCACAAAGTCTCTTGAAGAAAATTCTTCAATCAGAAAGAGAAAGAAAGGAACTTGCGGGTATAGCCAAATTGGCTAGAGAGCGCGCAAAGAAATCGAACTTACATAACAAGAAGCTTCGCGATTGCAAAGTGCATTATGCAGACAAAAGTGACTTAGCAAATGCAACCACGTTGTTCATTACCGAGGGGGATTCGGCATCCGGTTCCATTACCATTTCTCGAAATGTGCAGACCCAAGCGGTTTTCAGTTTGAAGGGAAAACCTTTGAACACCTACGGATTAACAAAGAAAGTCGTTTACGAAAATGAAGAGTTCAACTTATTACAAGCGGCTCTTGATATTGAAGACGGACTCGATTCACTTCGTTACAACAATGTGGTTATTGCAACCGATGCCGATGTCGACGGTATGCACATTCGACTTTTAATGATCACCTTCTTCCTTCAATTCTTCCCAGACTTGGTGAAATCTGGACACTTGTATGTCCTTTCAACACCTTTATTTCGCGTGAGAAACAAGAAGGAAACCATTTATTGCTACTCCGATTTGGAACGTCAGCATGCCATTCAGAAATTAGGAAACAAGCCGGAAATCACCCGATTCAAGGGATTGGGAGAGATTTCTCCAGATGAATTCAAGTTCTTCATTGGTGATAACATTCGACTTGAACCGGTCGTAATTACAAAAGACATTCACATCAAAGACATTCTTGAATTCTACATGGGTAAGAACACGCCCGATAGACAAGACTTTATCATTCGAAACCTGCGTGTAGAGAAAGATGAAATCGTTGAAAAGAAGGAAATAGAAACTGAACCAGAAACAGAATAGGAGAGGAGATGGAAGAAAATACAAATCCAGAAGAAAATAAATTAGGAAACGTAGTTGGGGTAACCGACCTCTATGAAGGTTGGTTTTTGGAATATGCCTCATACGTAATCCTGGAGCGCGCGGTCCCGCATTTATACGACGGACTGAAGCCGGTTCAACGAAGAATTTTGCACAGCTTGTGGGAAATGGACGATGGTCGTTTCAACAAGGTGGCGAACGTAATCGGAAACACCATGAAGTACCATCCGCATGGAGATGCTTCTATTGGTGACGCCTTGGTTCAAATCGGACAAAAGAATTTGCTAATCGATACCCAAGGAAACTGGGGTAACATTTTTACTGGTGACAGCGCAGCAGCGCCTCGTTACATTGAATCGCGATTGAACAAACTCTCGCAAGAGATTATTTTCAATCCGAAAACAACGAATTGGTTAGCGAGTTACGATGGAAGAAACAAGGAACCGGAAACGCTTCCTGTTAAATTTCCGCTTTTACTTTCATTAGGGGTTGAAGGAATTGCTGTGGGATTGGCTTGTAAAATCCTTCCACACAACTTCGTTGAACTCATTGATGCGAGTATTGACGCTTTGCGTGGAAAGAAAACGCACATTGTTCCCGATTTCTTGACTGGTGGAATGGCCGATTTTTCGGATTACAACGGTGGACTTCGTGGAGGAAAAGTTCGCGTTCGCGCGAAAATCAAAAAAGACGATGCAGCTCGTTGCTTAATTATTACTGAAATTCCCTTCGGGACAACGACATCTTCATTAATTGATTCCATCTTGAAAGCCAACGAAAAAGGCAAAATCAAGATCAAGAAAATTGAAGACAACACTGCCGAGTTTGTAGAAATCATGGTTCACTTGGCAACAGGTGTTTCTCCGGATAAGACCATTGACGCGTTATACGCCTTCACCGATTGTGAAATAAGCATTTCTCCGAACTCGTGTGTTATCCACGATGACCGTCCGAAATTCCTTCCTGTGGATGAGCTTCTGAAAATTTCAGCAGATAGAACGCGTGATTTAATTGGAAAGGAGCTGGAAATTCAGCTGAATGAACTTCAAGAAAGCTGGCATTTCGCTTCGTTGGAAAAGATTTTCATTGAAAAGAGAATCTACCGCGACATTGAGGAATGCGAAACGTGGGATGACATCATTCTTGCGATTCACAAAGGATTAAAGCCACATACCAAGAAATTCTTGCGCGCGGTGACCGATGAAGATGTGGCTCGCTTGACTGAAATCAAGATCAAACGAATTTCGAGATTCGATAGCAACAAGGCAGACGATTTCATTTCTAGGTTGGAAGGTGAAATTGATCAAGTCAAAGAAAAACTGAATCATCTAACAGATACGGCCATTGCCTATTTCAAAGATTTGAAAGCGAAATACGGAAAAGGCAGAGAGCGTAGAACGGAAATCAAAACCTTCGATACTGTTCAGGCTGCTGCTGTGGCCATTGCCAATGCCAAGCTTTCTGTGAATTTGGCAGAAGGTTTTGCCGGAATTGGATTGAAACGCGACGAAGGTGAATTCGTTTGTGAATGTTCCGATATCGATGATATCATCGTATTCCGGAAGGATGGGAAAATGATGGTTTCGAAAGTTCAACAGAAAGCTTTCTTCGGAAAAGACATCATTCACATTGCTGTTTGGAAGAAAGACGATCGCCGCACCATTTACAACTTCATGTATCGCGACGGTAAAAACGGCGGAGCGAACATCAAGCGTTTTGCAGTAACCTCCATAACCCGCGACAAAGAATACGACTTAACCAAAGGAACGCCCGGAAGTGAAACGCTATACTTTAGCGCCAATCCGAACGGAGAAGCCGAAGTAGTTACGGTCAATTTAAGAGCTCTTGAGCGATTGAAGAAATTGAAGTTCGATGTTGACTTCTCTGAATTGGCAGTTAAAGGTCGAGACGCTCAAGGAAATGTCGCCACCAAATATCCGGTTAAAAAGGTTGAATTGAAATCGGCTGGGGTTTCAACTCTTAGCGCAAGAAAAATTTGGATCGACGAAAGTGTCCAACGACTAAACGACGAAGGTCGAGGCAGATTCCTAGGAGATTTCGGTCCAGAGGATAAGATTCTTGTCATACAATCTTCGGGAGATTATCAATTAATTGCACCAGATTTAAGTGTTCACTTTCCAGACAATATGATTTCCGTTGAAAAATGGCTCCCCGAGAAACCGCTGAGCTCGGTTTATTTCGACGGTGAAAAAGAAACTTGGATGGTGAAACGATTCTTGGTTGAACCCAGCAAAGGCTTGGTTCGATTTATTACCGAGCACCCAAAATCGAAATTGGCGGTGGCGACTACGAACCATTTCCCAAATGTGTATATCCGTTTCAATAAGAAGTTCAAGCAATCGCAGAATAAGATGGATGAAACACTGAACCTACCCGATTTTATTTCCATTAAAGGAGTAAAGGCGATTGGAAACAGGCTTTCAACTTATCCTATCCTTTCAGTTGATTTGCTTGAATCCGATATTGAGCGAGAGCAGCAAGCCGACGAGGCTATTTTAGCCACTCGTCCTCAGACGACAACCTCACTCAATGAAGACGGAACTGAAACCATTCAGCCGTCTTTATTTTAGATTTAAGTAAGATTGTCTAAGTTGCTGAAAATAAGAACTTAAAATGTTTTGAGTTAAATAATAAGTACTGATAAAAATGAACGCACCGCACATACATCTTTTAATCAATCATTTGCCCATAATTGGACTAATTATCGGTGTTTTGGTGGTTATTTTTGGACTTTTAACCAAAAAACAGGTTGTTTCATCTGTGGGATTGTGGATTACCATGTTTGCTGGACTTTCAAGTTACCCTACTATGTATTCTGGAGGAGCTTCTGAGCATTTCTTTGAAGAAAATAAAGGGAAATATTGTGTGAACGAAGACCTCATCCATGAGCACGAAGAAGCTGCTGAATTGGCTTTTTGGCCATGTATCGTTACAGGTGTTTTTGCCGGAATTGCTTTATTTGGACACAGAAAAGGTCACAAACACACTAAAAAAGCAGAAATTCTGGTTGTTTTTATCGGAATTATAGCTATTGTGCTCATTAGCAAAGCTGGATTAACCGGAGGCGAAATTCGTCATCCAGAAATATCAAGTTGTTGCTCTGCTGAAGGATCAGGAGAATCTTGCAAGGGAATGTCCGGTCATGAAGGATGCAAAGGCATGTCTGGCCACGAAGGATGCACATTCATAAACTCAGAGAAATGCACAGCGAATTGCACACCAGGTTGCAAACACGACGGAACCGATGCGTGTTGCAAAGGAGATACAACTTTACAGAAAAAAGCCTGCTGTAAGAAAGATTCGAATGAATCTGAACACACAGAAGAAGAGCATTAGACTATAGGTTTACTTTGATTTTTAAAAGACTCGGAGGAATCCGAGTTTTTTAATTCATTGACATTCAGTTTACAACACATTCAAAAGACACATAATTTACATTATGTAAAGTAGGATATTTCCTTTCTCCTTTAATACGGGCGAATGATTATTCGCCCCTAACAATCTGTCCGTCAGACATGATAATCGTTCGATCACTCGCCTTCGCGAAATCATTGTCGTGCGTTACTGCAATAATGGTCTGACCTTTTTCATGCGCTAATTCCTGAAGAATCTCGAAAACCACTTGGGTATTCTTACTGTCTAAATTCCCGGTCGGCTCATCTCCCATAATAATCAAAGGATCATTAATGAGCGCTCTCGCAATGGCGATTCGCTGCTGCTGTCCTCCCGAAAGTTTTGAAGCCGGTTTTAGCGCTTGATCTGTCATGTCCAACATGCGCAATTTCTCCATGGCCTTGTATTCAATTTCCTCTTTCGACAGCTTTCCCAATTTCAAAGCTGGAATCATAATGTTGTTCAAACAGGTAAAATCAGCCAATAAATAGTGAAATTGGAAGATAAATCCGATTTTTTCATTCCGAATCGCTGCTAATTGATCTTGTCCGTAAGAAGTAACATTCTCTCCATCGATAATAAGTTGTCCCTTGTACTCAGTGTCCATCGTAGATAAGATATACAGCAGCGTCGATTTACCGCATCCCGATTTTCCTACCAAAGTCAAAAACTCGCCCTTTTCTACTCCAAAGGAAATGTCGTTCAGGACCTTGAACTCCACAGGATCGTGAAAGAACTTTTCAATATTTTTTACTTCCAATATCATTTTACTTGCGGAATATGCTCACCGGGTCAACCTTTGCCGCTTTGCGCGCAGGGACATAACCCGCTAAAAATGTGATGAAGAATCCAACGAGAATTCCTTTCAAAAAGACAAGAGGTTCAAATCCTATTGGAAAATTTCCAATATCTCCTCCAATATATACGTGACTTAAGATATTCACCAGAATCATGGCGAACCCCACCCCCAAGACCACGCCTATCATTCCAATGGTTAGGGCCTGATAGACAAAGATTCGAACAACGTCTTTCCCGTTGAAACCAATGGCTTTCAAAATGGCAATATCATTAATCTTTTGAGAAACGGTCATGTTCAAGATATTGTATATCCCAAAGCAAGAAACAATTAAAAGCGTGAACGAAATAAAGGTGATGACAATCTTTCTCATTTTAGATGCCGCCATGTATGCGGCGTTGGCTGCCTTCCAATCCTCTGCTTTGTAACCGGTTATGGTCGATAATTCCTCTGCAATTGCTGGAGCTTTGTTAGGATCGGTCACATTCACGTTAATATCTGTGATATAGGTATTTCCCTCTCGAAGCAACTGCTGGGCAAGGGCTAAATTGACATACGATTTCGATTTGTCTTCACGAGAATTGTTGGTTTGGAATATTCCAACCACAGTCAAATTCAAATTCACTCCTTTGGAAGATGTAATGCTCAGATTGTCGCCAGTGTTCAAATTCATTCGATCTGCAATCCCACTTCCAATAATGATTCCGTTGCGATTCATTTCCAAATTTTGAACGGCACCTTGAACCATGAAGTTTTCAATTTTATACAATTGATTTCCTTCAACCGGAGGAAATCCAATGGTTGTTCCTGCAATCTGAGATTTGCCATTGTTATAAAAAACAGGCGTATTCACTTGAGGAAATGCGACAATAACGTCCGAATGCTGTTTAACCAATGCCAAAATTTCTTCCGGATTGTCAATGGTGTTCTTGGTTGGAACTACTTTCGGATTGACAATTAACACAGAATTTTCATTTTCCGGTTGAAGCGGCACACTCAGCACATCGTCTTTGTATATCCGTATGTGGGCAGTGGTCTTGAAAAACGATTCACTCGACTGTCGATCGAAACCGGCACTCAACGAATTCATAAAAATGAAAATTGAAATACCCAAAAGCACCCCAACAATGGCAACCGTAGTCATTTTCCTTCCAGAAATGAAATACGTAGTTGCTATTTTTCTATTGATGGAATTCGCCATTATTTCTTCAACGGCTGCAAGACATCACTTTCAGAAAGACCTTCGAGAATTTCAACATACTCCGTGCTTCGAATTCCAACTTTAACTTTTCGAGGATCCTTCTCTCCTTTTACCAAAACGGTTTCGGAGAAACTTAAATAACTTCTAGGAATAAGTATCACATTCTCTTTGGTTGATATATCAATGTTCGCCTCCAGCCTTGTTCCTAATACATTAAATTGTAAGGGTGTGTTGAAGGAAACATCTACCAAATAAGACTGACTCGCTTCATCGAACAGCGGATAAATGCGAAGTACTTTTCCTTCAATCAATTCATCTTTTGTTGCGTTCAAACGAAGATGTACATTCTGTCCCACTTGAACTTTTGCAATGCTATTCTCATCCAAATTCAATTTGGCAACCAATGTATTCATGTTCGCCATCATGGCAATCGCATCTCCTTTTCGAATGAAATCGCCCTTTTTCTTAAGAATCTTAGCCACCTTCCCGTTTTCAAGTGCCTTCACTTCATTGAAAAGTGCAGCATTACGTTGAGTTTTTGCAGTTGCTTGAAGGACTAGCTTGCTCATCTCCGCTTGTTGCTTTACAGTTTTGTATCGCTCTTTAAGCGAAGTTAGATTCGAAACAGAATTCTCATAATTCAATTTGCTACTTTCAAGTTGAATGGTACTTGCAGCATCAGAGACAATTAGGCGCGAATACCTTTCGAAAATCAATTTATCTTGGCTCACCTTCTTCTCTGCAAAAACAATGTTGTTCTCCAATTCCTTCAATGCGGGGCCATTGGATGAGACATTCTGCTCCGCAATGGCTAATTGCTGTTGGGCTGAAGCAGCTTGTGCTTCGGTTGAAGAGTTGTCAATTCGGGCCAATAATTGTCCAGTTGAAACACTGTCTCCATCTTGAACGAAAAGATCCAACAGATACCCTTCCGTTTGCGCCGATAAATTGTATTTGTCAATGGCTTCAATACTTCCAGAAGCAAAAACAGTTTCGGTAATGTTCTTTCGAACAGGCTGAACTTCTTGCTTGTTTCCACCGCAAGCAACAAATGCGAGTGAACATAAAAGAAGTTTGGTGAAACTAACTAGCGTGATATTTTTCATTTCAACTCGCACTTTTAAATGAATGCATACTTAAACTTCCCATGGCGTAATATTCATTGAAAAAGGAAATATCGTCCTTCCCCATTGCCGACATCGAATATAATGCTGGCCAATAATGATCAGGAGTTGGGATAGCGTTTTTATAAGCAGCTCCCCTTTGCTCTATATTTTTAAAGAAATCGAAATTCTTCATCTTCAACTCTTTCGAAATATTCTCTTGAGCCTCAATGGCCCAATCATATCCAGATTCCAAATTATTCCAATCGATGGCTCTGAGGTTGTGAACCAAATTACCTGATCCAACAATTAAAACTCCTCTTTTTCTTAATGCTTCCAGCTTTGCGCCTAACTCTAAATGTTGAGCATGAGACAAGCTATAATCAATGCTTAACTGCAAAACTGGAATGTTCGCCATTGGGAAAATCTGTTTTAAAACACTCCAAGTGCCATGATCCAAGCCCCATTCCATATCCAGTCTTTCTTCGCCTAAATCTAAATGTTCGGCAATGTGATCCGCAAGCGCTGAATCTCCCTTTGCCGGATATTCAACTGCGAATAATTCATCTGGAAATCCACCAAAATCATGAATGGTTCGGGGCATCTCCATGGCCGTAACCTTTGTGCCCTTGGTTAACCAATGCGCTGAGATACAGAGTATAGCCTGAGGCGTTTCTATATTTTGAATAGACTTTCTCCAACCTTCAACGTATTTATTCTGCTCAATGGCATTCATAGGAGAACCGTGTCCGAAAAAGAATATCGGAAATTTAGGAGTTGACTTTCCGTTGCTTAGAACTTCCAACGCACTTAAAGGGAGCACCGCTCCTACCGACAATATCCCCATGGTTTTCAAAAATTTCGTTCTATTCATTCGGTTAAACCGTTCCGCGTTCTGCTAAATATAATCCTGACCTACATTTGCGATAGTGAAGCGAATTTACGAAATATCCATCCACCATTTTACTCAAGAAGGCACCTTTGAAGCTGCTATTCGTCAGTTTAATGAAATTAAATCGCTTAATATTGACGCGCTATATCTTCTTCCAATAAATCCGATAGATATTCAAAATAGCAGATCACCTTATTGTATTACAGACAATTTTGAAGTTCGAAAGGAATTGGGTGGAGTTGATGGGCTAAAATTATTCACACAAGCCGCTCATGATAAGGGAATGAAGGTGATTCTAGATGTTGTTTTGAACCACGCCTCCAGCAATCACAAGTTTGCTCATGACAAGGATTTTTTTGCTTTAGATGGAAATGAATCGCTCTTTCACCCTATTGGAACGAATTGGAATGACGTCTTTCAAATAAATCACTTCAGCGAACACCATTCGGAAAATTTATTGAACTCACTTTTTTCCTTTTTGGAAATGGGAATCGATGGTTTTAGATTCGACGCGACCTCTTTCCTTCCAAATAAAAAGTTAGAAAACTGGCTTTCAGAATTAACTCGAAAGAAATCCGATGTGATCTTGTGGAGCGATTCAATTCTTTTGGAAAAAGATGCACTTCCGTTCACACATGTCTCTGCTCCTATTGGCAAAGCGAAATTCGATGAGCCTAGAAGGGTGATTCAGATTGCATCGCTCGGCTCACATGACTTGCTCCGAAATAAAGGAAGTTTGTTGGAAGCATATGGTGAAAATGTAGGTGCTCTTCAGCAAGAATTGATTCTTCAATCAGAGGCATTTTTATTTCCGATGGGAAGTGAAAAGGGTTTCGACTTCAAGTATGATTTTTTTCTTTAGTTTGAAGAGGTGCGAATCCGCGGATCGAGAATTCCATACACCCATTCAACCAAGACATTCACAAGAATAAAAACAGCAGAGACTAATATTACTCCTCCCATAACAATGGGTTGATCTTGTTTTTCAATGGCCATGAAAAGCTCTTGACCTATCCCCTTCCACCCGAAAACAAACTCTACAAATACGGCTCCGGCTAACAAGGATGCGAACCATCCGGAAACTGCTGTCACAACCGGATTCAAGGCATTGGGCAAGGCATGTCTGTATAGAACGCGTCGTTCTGAAAGTCCCTTCGCACGGGCTGTTCGAATGAAATCCTGAGACATCACCTCTAGCATGCTGCTTCTTGTTAATTGAACTATAATGGCCAACGGGCGAATCATTAACGTAATCATCGGAAGAATTAAATTCTTCAAGTCAATGTACTTCCCTTCCCAAACATCAACGCTGTACCAACTTCCAGTCATGCTTAGCCCTGTGTAATCGCGAAGTAACACTGCTCCTATCCAAGCCACGATTAGCGCGACAAAGAATGATGGCCCCGCCATTCCAATAGCTGAAACAAACAAAACTGTTTTATCGATCCACGAATCTTTTTTCTGAAAAGCCCAGATGCCGAGAGGAATTCCCAGCAACAAGCTGAGAAGAATACTTCCTAAGGCAAGTACAAATGTTCCCGGAAATGATTCAGCAAATATGGAAGACACGGACTTTTCGGAAATGAAGGATTTTCCCAGACTTGGAAATTTAATCCACAATGAACGCTCATTGCTCAGAGAAAATGACCAGCCCTTATAAATCGACGAGTCTGCGTAAAAGGCTTCCGAGAAATTATCTGATCTGTTCACACTTATCGGAGAAAGATTATTCAAATACTCGAGGTAGCGAACACCGAGAGAATGGTTCAAGCGCAACTTGTTACGCATATTTGTTACCACTTCTTGATTTGCATTTTCGCCAACAAGGTTTTGAACGGGATCGGAACCTGTTAAATTGAAAAGGAAAAATACCACGGTAACAACTCCCCAGAGCACGAGTAATTGATAGCCTATTTTCTTTGCAACCTTCACTAAACGAAAATAGAGGATTTGATTCTTGAACAAGGTTCAAGCAACAAATGTTATACACGGCACGTTTCTTGAAAAGTTCAGCGCGGTATTTATTCAATAACCTTCTTACTTTTGATTTATGGAAAAAAGAAATCTTTACATCTCTTGGACATTGCGCGTATTTCTATTCGCGCTTTTTGTATTTTCTGCTGTAACTAAAATGTTCCCCATTTTCCCTTTCGAGAAACAATTGGTGGATCTTGGTTTTGCAGATTGGTGTCTTGCTCCTTATTTAGCTCGACTAATTATTGGCGTTGAATTAGGGCTAGGAATAGCGCTTATTCAAAATCATTATCTCAAGCGGGTGGTAATTCCTGCAACAGCTCTTTTACTTGTTGTATTTTGTATTCATCTTTCCTATCAGATTGCTATCGGTCAAGGTGGAAATTGTGGCTGTTTTGGACAGTTCATTGAAATGACTCCAACTGAAGCACTCATTAAGAACATTGTTACCCTAGGGTTGTTGGCGTGGTTGTTTAAAATCTCAAAAGAGAAAAAGGATAATCAACGATTTTCAATTGTCCTATTGATTGGTGCTTTCAGCATACTGTTCATGTTTATGTATTTCCCATTTAGTCCTTGTGGAAAAAAATGTCCTGAATGTGTTCAATACCCTTGCCCTCCGTGTGATACTGTATTTGTGCCCATCAGTAATGGAGGGGAAATAATAATTCCACCGGTAAACCCTGGTCCAAATCCAGTTACCTCTAAATTTTCAAATTTGAATGTTTTCGATGGACGACCAGTGAGCATTGACAAAGGCAAAAAGATCGTTTGTTTCTTCATGCCCGGATGTGATCACTGTCGTGAAGCAGCTAAAGCGTTAGCTGAATTATCGAAAGACCCGAACTTCCCGAAGGTATATATCTATTTTGGAGATGAAGAAGCAGAGAAAATACCTGAGTTCTTCGAAGTAGCTGGAAAGAAATATCCTTATCAAGTTTTAGGTATTGGTGAATTCTTTACCCTTATGGGAACAGCAGGAGAAACACCAGGAATCCTTTATTTATGGAATGGAAATATCCAAAAATCTTATTTCGGTGAGCAATTCAATAAAGACGATTTGAAACAAACATGTAACAAATAGACGGGTTGCTCGTCATTAGATCGTGAATATTCCAACTTTAAAAATGAAATTTAAGACAGCGCTTGTTAGCGTTGTCTTTTTGTTTTGTTGGAGTTTGAGTTTCGCAACAACAGTTAAAGGGATCGTAAAAGATGAAAAAGGTCTTCCTCTATTTCACGTTGCAGTCTTTGTCCCAGGAACGAATTTAGGTACACACACAAACGAGAGTGGCGAGTACCAATTGAACCTAAAGCCCGGTAAATATGAGCTTAATTTTAATTTTATAGGATACGAAACGGTGGTTAAAACTCTTCAGATTGGATTAGAAAAAAATCTTTTAATTGATATCAATCTTAAGGTGAACAGCAACGAATTGCCTATGGTGGTTGTCAATGCAGATCGCAGAGATTTCGTAAAACGATTGGTCCGAGGAGCTTCCGACCAGCGAGAGTTTTACAATAAGCAATTGCAGAATTACTCCGTGGGCTTTTACGGAAGAACCTCGATGGAGAAAATTGATTTTAAACGTGATTCTTCCTTCAAGATTATTCAGCCCCCAGTTATTGAAAATTCCATTTACCATGTAACGGAGAGCTCTGGAACACTCTATTCAATAGAAAATCAGATAAAACTTAAGGTCGATGCATTTCGTGATTTTACTCCTAAGCAAAACGATAACTACGCTTCAGTAAGTGTGAATTTTGAGTATGGGGAAGAATCAATTGTAAACGATAGAGATCGCTATGAGGATCCTTATGAATTAACCAGCCAATCATGTTATTCAGAATTTAACCTGCGCGAAAATTCCCTTACCCTGCCGCAGTTATCCGATAAAAAAATAATATCCCCCATTGCTTCAACTGCTTTGCTATCCTACACCTTCGATTTAGTTGGAATTGATACGCTCAATGGCGAAAAATTCTATAAGATTTCTGTCATGCCTATATTTAAACAAGAGGCATTGTTCAATGGTTATATCTGGATTCAAGACACGACCTTTGCTGTTGGTAAAATAGAATTAAATCTAGACGATGAAGTCATGCCCTTTTTCTCAGATTTTTCATGGAAGGAAGAGTTCGTTCAGTTAGAATCTAATAAATGGATTAGCTATGGAAAATCCATTTATGGAAAGGTGAAAGAAGGAAAGACACAACGCATTTGTCACGTCGAATATAAATTCAAGGAATATGAATTTAATATTTCAACTCCTTTGAACATGCAGAGCAGTGAAGTACTGAAATACGATGATAGTGCGTTTGACAGGGATAGCGCATATTGGGATTCCAAGCAATTGATTCCACTCACAAATCTCGAGCTGAAATACAAATTCGAATGTGATAGTCTTCAGAAGAGGTATAACGACCCTAAGATTCTAGCCGAAACAGATTCTGCCTTTAATAAAGTAACTTTTTGGGATGTTACGCTTTCTGGAGTTGCTTGGCGAAACAGATCAAAAGGAACGGCTTATTATATCAACCCTCTCATAGCTCAAGCCAATGTATTCGGAATTGGCGGATATAGACATAAGTTCGGTGGTAGCTTCAGTCAATACTTTAAAAGCAATGATTTCACCTTAGAAACGGATGGCTTTATAGACTATGGATTTGCGAACAAAGATGTTCGTGGAAAAGGCGGGATTGGATTGACCTACTACCCTAAGAAATTTGTTAGGACGTACATACGATTTGGTGATTACTATGATATGATTAACACCTTCTCTTCATTTAGCACAGTGTTTAGTCGAAGCAATTATGTTAGAGCAAAAATGTACAGCATTGAACAGCGAATGGAAGTTGTGAATGGATTGTATGCTTCGCTGACCTATGAGTTTTGTGATCAAATGCCAATTAACAATTTGGTTCAAGATGCTTGGTCTTCTCAGCTTTTTGGTGATGTGAATAACCCGATTGAATTTCAGCGATACACAAAATCTGAATTTAATCTGAATCTTCAGTGGAGACCCGGTCAAACGTATTATTTCAAGAAGAATAGAAAAGTGGTTACTGGATTCAAATATCCAGAATTCAAGTTTAACTATCGTAAGGGAGTGCCTAAAATGTTCGGCAGTGAAGTGAATTTCGATTATATTGAATTGAAAATTCACGACGACTATCAGCTTCCTCGTTTTGGAACGGGTTCCTGGACCATTCAAGGGGGTGCCTTTGTAAATAAGGCCAATCTGCGTCTATTGGAGTATAAGTATTTCAGAGGTTCAGACTTCTTCTTCTTTTCTGACCCTAACGCATCTTTCCAATTACTTGATCGCGTGTTCTTAACTCCAAATGCCTATTACAGAGGAAACTATGTACACAGTTTCAACGGCATGTTCTTCAATAAAATCCCCTTGTTGAACAGATTGAAATTGAATGAAATCGCGGGAAGTGCACTAATTGCAATACCTAGCGAGAATTTCATTCACCAAGAAATTTTTGTTGGAATTCAAAAACAAATTCGAATAAAGGAACAGTTATTCCGATTGGGAGCGTTTTTAGTCACCTCCGATTCAAACCTAGACAAAGCGCAGTATACCTTTAAATTCGGCATTAGTTATTGGAACACTTATACTAAAAAATGGAGTTATTAATTTCCAAATGAAAAGTGGCACTATCTTTATAAACGAAACAAAAACAATTGCTATGAAAAAGCTATCTCTCTTTTTAGGATTCGCCATATTGCTTCTTGCAGGATGTAAGACCAATTCAAACATGGGTGAAAAAGTTAAAGAACCTTTTACTGGAAATAAATACGAATCGAACGATCGGTATTTCAGAGGAACTGGAAAAGGTCAATCGATGGACGAGAATATCTCTCGTAATAAAGCAGATCTTCAAGCGAAGAAAGTATTAGCCCAGCAGGTTGAGACTAACGTAAAGGTGGTAACGGATCAATATTTAGGAGAAACCGAATTGAATAACCGCTCTGAAATCACAGACAAATTTCAATCTTTAGCGCGTGAGGCAACGAATACACAGATTGCAGATTTACGTAAGATTGGCGAAGAGAAATACAAAATGCCCGATGGAACTTTCACAACTTACATCGCTTATGAAATTCACAAGCGCGACATGTATCGTTTTATGAAGAAACAAATCAAGTTAAACTCAAAATTGAACGAAGCAGAGCGCAAGACCATTGAGGATATGATTGATGAAGAATTGAAAAAAGCAGAAGCTTTAGGAGATTAATTTCCAACTGTTTTAAAAAAGAAAAAGGTGCTTATGCACCTTTTTTGTTTTCACCACCTCTGTTTTTCGATGTGTATTTCGGTTTGAAATTTCGCTTTCCTCCTCCTCCACCATTACCACCATGTCTAGGTTTTCCATTTCCTTTCATCACTGGATTGTATTCAGGGACAGCTCCGTAATTTTCTGCAACAGGTAATTTCACAACGTCCTGTTGAATAAGCATTTCAATCTTCTTAAACTTCACCTGATCATCAGGAACAACGAAGGTTACAGCCTCGCCATAAGCATCAGCCCTTCCCGTTCTTCCAATGCGGTGAACATAGTCTTCCGCATCGCCAGGGACGTCGAAATTAATGACACAGTCAATACCTTTAATGTCTATACCTCTACTCACAACATCTGTCGCAACCAAGACGGCGCATTTTCTATTTCTGAATTCATTCAAGGAATGTTCACGTTCGCTTTGCTCCAAGTCACTGCTCATCATTAAAGCTTGAATTCCCTTCTTCCGAAGTGCGCTGTGAATATTTATAACACCAGTCTTCGTGCTACTGAAAACGATAGTTGTTTTTTCCTTCCTTTCATAGAGATAGTCTACCAAAATTGGAATTTTCTGATTTGGGAAAACAACAAAGGCTCCTTGAGTAACATTCGCCGGTGGTTTCGATAGAGCTATGTTAATGGTAATCGGATCATTTAAAAATCCACGAGACAAACTAAAAATGGTATCAGGCATTGTTGCTGAAAACAGCAATCCTTGCTTAACGTCAGGAGTCTGTGCAATAATGCGCTGAATATCTGGCTGAAACCCCATGTCTAACATGCGATCGGCTTCGTCTAAAATCAAGAATTTCAATTTAGAAAAATCGACATATCCCAAATTAATGTGCATGTTCAATCGTCCTGGAGTAGCCACTATAATATCTGTTCCAGTTGTAAGGGCGTGCTTTTCTTGTGTAAAGACCTTACCATCACTTCCACCATAAATAGGCATGGAAGAAATATCTGTAAAGTATCCATAAGCTGAAATGGCCTGATCTATCTGTGTTGCTAACTCACGCGTTGGAACAACAATTAGCGCCGAAACACATGTACGGTTGGTATCTTGAATAATCCTATGAATAACAGGCAGAAGAAAGGCCGCTGTCTTACCAGTTCCTGTTTGTGCAATTCCTAAAACGTCCTTTCCTTGTAAAATATGTGGTATCGATTCTCTCTGAATGGGAGTCGGTTTTTGAATTCCCATGGAATCGATTCCCTGTATCAAATCTTCATTTAAACCTAAACTCGAAAAATTTTCTTCACTACTCATAAGACAAAGGTCTAACATTCTTCGAGTGTTTTAACAATATGCCTATTTTTGTTCCGTGAAGAATCCATTATTGACCACGATGTTTGTCCTTTTAAATTTTTTGTCTGTTTACGGACAAAAAGAGGAGCGCAATAAAAAATCGGACTACCCATTTATTAAACCCGAATTTATTTTTGACGGTCGGCTTACTTTGGTAAGTAATGAAGGGGCTCGACTTGGAGGTTTTCGAATTGGTGTTGAAATGAATCGCGTCAATCGATTTGGCTTAGGATTTTATTCATTTTCGAATGGGGTTAATACAGAATCATTGAATGAAATTTCTTCCAATATTATCTCGGCGAATCTTGAATTAAACTACGCTTCTGCTTATTACGAGCGTGTCTGGTTGTTCACGAAAAAATACGAATGGAGTTCTACCTTGCACCTAGGAATAGGCAATGTTTCAGGGTCTTACACCTACGCTAATGGTTCAGTAGGTAATTATAATGAACCCGTTCAACTTACTGAAATTAGCACAACGCTGTTTCGACATTTAACCTACTTCATGTCTATTGGAGGAGGTATTGGTTATCGCCAAACGCGAAATGCACCCGATGAACTTTTACCCATCTACAACGCTCCGGTGTTCATTGTCAAACTTCGATTTCTGCCTGTTAAAGCCGTTCGTGGAATCTGGAACAAAGACATTCGCAAAAGATATTAATTCATGAATTCATTCGAAGCACAGATACGCATTACTGAACTTTCAGAGCAATTGAATGCACACAATTACAATTATTATGTGTTGAATGCTCCTGTAATATCTGATCAGGAATTCGATTTTTTGTTGAAGGAATTAGAGCAATTGGAACTTCAATTTCCTGAATTGAAATCTTCCAATAGCCCTACCCAACGTGTAGGTGGAGACATTACAGATAAATTTGAAAAGGTAACGCACAAGAGTCCAATGCTCTCTTTGTCGAATTCATACAACCAAGAAGAAATTCAAGATTGGGCGAAGCGCGCCATTGAATTGGCAGGAAAGCCCATTGATTTCGTTATGGAATTGAAGTACGACGGAGTAGCCATTGCACTGTGGTACAAGAACGGTCAGTTGGAAAGAGCGGTAACGCGCGGAGATGGATCTGTGGGTGAAGACGTAACAATAAATGTTAGAACAATTTCAAGTATTCCGCTTCAATTGAAAGGCGACTTCCCTTCCGAATTTGAAATTCGGGGAGAAATATTTATGCCGAAAGGCGTCTTTCAAAAATTAAATGAAGAACGCGCTGAAGCTGGCGAAGAGTTATACGCAAATCCTAGGAACACTGCATCAGGCACATTAAAACAGCAAGACTCAAAAGCTGTTGCGAAGCGCAAACTCGATTGTTTTTTGTACTTCGTGTTGAATAACAATTCAACCATTGAAACACACAGCGGACGTGTGAATCACGCTCAATCATGGGGATTCAAAACTCCAGATCCTTCCAAAAGAATGATTGAAACCACTTCAAGTGTTGAAGGAATCATGTCATTCATTTCTTTTTGGGATGAACACCGCACGACACTTCCATTTGAAATCGATGGAATTGTAATTAAAGTCAACGAAGTTCAATTGTGGGATGAATTGGGTATGACTGCCAAGAGTCCGCGTTGGGCCATTGCCTATAAATTCAAAGCAGAAAGCATTAGCACAAAGCTGCTAAGCATCACCTATCAAGTTGGAAGAACAGGAGCTATAACTCCGGTTGCCAACCTCACTCCTATTCAATTAGCAGGCACAACAGTAAGACGTGCTTCACTGCACAATGCTGATCAAATTGAACGTTTGGACATTCGCGTGGGAGATTTCGTTTGGGTGGAAAAAGGAGGAGAAATTATTCCGAAAGTAACGGCTGTTGACACTTCGCAGCCCCGCGGTGCAGAGAGCATGCATGAATACATCGCGAATTGTCCTGAGTGCAATACACCTCTTATTCGATTGGAAGGTGAAGTCCTGCATTATTGTCCGAACGACACTCAATGCCGTCCGCAACTCATTGGTAAATTAGAGCATTTCATTTCAAGAAAGGCCATGAATATCGATGGCCTTGGCACAGAAACCGTTTCGGGATTACTCGCATCAGGATTGATTAAAGATGCTGGGGATTTGTATTTCTTGAATTATGATCAATTGATTGGACTTGAATTTCAAGTAGGAGATGACAGCGAAGAAACGAAGAAGCGTTCTCTTCAAGCTAAGAGTGTTGAGAATTTGTTGGCAGGATTGGAAGCAAGCAAGCAAGTTCCTTTCGAGCGTGTGTTGTTTGCCATGGGTATTCGTCATGTGGGTGAAACGGTGGCTAAGAAAATTGCTCGATCCGTTAAGTCTTTCGATCATTTGAAAACATTGTCCTTCGATGAGTTACGAGCAATTGATGAAGTGGGAGAAATTATTGCTCATTCCATTCAATCGTGGTTAACAAAGGAAGAGCATCTAATTGTTTTGAATAAACTCATTGCAGCTGGACTTCAATTCAACATAAACGAACAAGACGAAGTCTTACTTTCGAATGCTTTGGTAGGAAAGAGCATCGTGGTGAGCGGAACTTTTGAAACGTTCTCACGCGATGGGATAAAGGAATTCATTGAACAACACGGAGGAA
Source organism: Flavobacteriales bacterium (assembly GCA_947466425.1). Taxonomy (GTDB): domain Bacteria; phylum Bacteroidota; class Bacteroidia; order Flavobacteriales_D; family Sanyastnellaceae; genus CAIZGX01. Next base: position 43,449 of record CANIBZ010000006.1, on the reverse strand, counting down.
AAGTAGTTGGAAGTATATCTTCTAAAACCACCTATGTAGTCGCAGGTGCAGACATGGGTCCTGCGAAATTGAAGAAAGCAGAAGATTTGAAAATTCCGATTATTTCAGAACAAGATCTTCGGGCGTTAACAGATTAGATTACCAAAACACCCAAGATCATAAAGAATACGAGTTGAGCAATTCCGTAAAGAACAGCTGTTCTGTTCTGATTTCGAAAATGTGAATAGCTGTATAGACCAAAACAAAATGAAACACCGAACCATGCGATGAAGTTTTGCATTGGGGCGTAGTTCATGTGAGTAAAAGACCAGAAATCGAATTGAGGGGCCAATACCTCAAGAAGCAAATCAAAGATGGTCATTAAGATTCCTACAGAAACAGCTGAAAAAAAACGATTGTTAATTCCAATGTAGTGTGTGGTTAGTTGCTGCGCAACCATGATTAACGCGGCCCAGTTTACGCCAATAATCAGCGGCACATCAAACAGCTTCCACCCAAGATTATTTCCATAGGTATAGGTGCCAAACAAATGTCCAGTTTTAACGCCGTACACTTCCACTAAATAAGCCATAACAACAATTACAGCAAATGCAACGAATCTCGATTGTCTATATTTTTCATACCGAAGAATTACTACCCCGGCGCTTACTAAAATTACGAGTGGCGTTGCAGGCAAAAACCAGTCAGGAAGAAAATAGACGCCAATAATTCCAAAAAAATGAACCAAAGTAATCCACAGTATTGCGAAGGCTTTTATTTTTTTGTTTTTGTTCAGCTCTGTTGACATAGTTCAATTAGTGAATTAAATCTGACATGGTTCTAGCAGATAAGATGGCTAAAGGAACGCCACCACCAGGGTGAACACTTCCACCTACAAAATACAAATCTTTTATTTTTGAAGAGTCATTGGCATGACGGAAAAAAGCCGCAGTTGCAGAGTTCGATGCTTTACCGTATAGCGCACCCAAATGAGATGAGGTATCCGCTTCGATTCCACTTGGAGTCCAAACGTGTTCACAACAGATTTTATCGCCAATTTTCTCCCCTAACATACTTTCCAATTTCTGAATAATATTTTTTCTCGCTCTTTCCACAAATTCATTCCAATTTTGACCTTTGTTGTTGGGGGCATTAACCATTACAAACCAATTTTCTCCATTCACAGGAGCGTCTGAAGGAATGTGTTTGGAAGTAATATGCACGTAAATAGTTAAGTCATTGGCTAGGCTACCTTCCTCAAATATATTCTGAAATTCTTGAATATAGTCATCTGAGAAAAAGATATTATGAATACTTAACGATTTGTTCTTGTATGCGTTAAGTCCCCAATAGAAGATAAGTGCCGAAGAAGATTTCTCTTGATTTAAAATAACTCTAGGTTCTCTTTCTTTCGGTAAGAGTTTCTTGTAAGTAGGGTAAACATCCATGTTGCTTACGACAACATTTGCCTTTTCAATTTGAGTGTCGTTGTATCGAATACCAGAGGCTCTTTTTTCTTCAATAATAATTTCTTCCACCTTTATATTGAAGAAAAATTCTACATTTTGTCTTTTTGCCAATTCAAACAATTGGAAAGTGATGTCATACATTCCTTTATCTGGAATGAAGGCACCTATTCCCTGCTCTACGTGTGGAAGCAATTGCATAAGGGCCGGAGTCTTGTATGGGCTACTTCCATTGTAAGTGGCGTAGCGCTGAAAGTACTGAATGGTCTTTGGATTCTTGAAATATTTTTTAAGCTGAACGGTATAGTTACCTATCAAAGGCAGACGAGGAATTCGAGCGATGCCTTTCCAAAACGCTTTTGTTTTATAAAGTTTCGAAAGCTTAAGCGGACGTTCTAAAAACAACGGAGCTGTTGTGTTGTAGATGAATTCAGCTTTGGAAAAGAACGCTCTGACTTTTTCTTCGTCCTCATCAAAAGCTAGAACAATGGCTTTTATATTCTCTTCTTTATTTCCTTTCGCTTGGAAATGAAACCCATCCGGATAAAAATAATTGCATAAAACAGGCAGTTCCGAATAGGAGAAATGTTCAGACATTCTTTCACCGCAGAGTTCAAATAATTCTTCAACGTATTGCGGTAACGTGAATAAACTAGGACCTCGATCGAAACGAAACTCACCCAATTTAAACTCGGATAATTTCCCACCAGGATAGTTTGAAGCTTCGAAAACCTTTACTGAATAGCCTTTACGGGCCAAACGAATTGATGCAGCTATGCCACCAATCCCTGCTCCTATTACAATTGCATTTTTCATTCTATTCAAAGCAAAGAAAAAAGAAAAGAAGCGAAATGTTCAAATCAATTTTCATTTTTAAAATAGATGTGTATATTTGCACCCCATTTATGGCGAGGTAGCTCAGCTGGTTAGAGCGTGCGATTCATAATCGCAAGGTCTTGGGTTCAAGCCCCAATCTCGCTACTTTTTAAACCCCTTGATATTTCAAGGGGTTTTTCATTTTTATTGTTGTACTTTTGCGCCCAAATTAAGAATCGCGCAATGCAAAAAATTAGAAACATCGCTATTATCGCCCACGTTGACCACGGTAAAACTACTTTGGTAGATAAAATGCTTCATGCAGCCAAATTGTTTAGAGATAATGAAGTACACAACGACTTGATTCTTGACAACAATGACTTGGAGCGTGAGCGTGGTATCACAATTCTAGCTAAGAACGTTTCTATTCAATACAAAGATTACAAGATCAATATTATTGACACCCCTGGTCACAGTGACTTCGGTGGAGAGGTTGAGCGTGTTTTGAATATGGCTGAAGGTGTTTTACTTTTAGTAGATGCCTTTGAAGGTGCAATGCCTCAAACTCGTTTCGTATTGCAAAAGGCAATTCAAATGGGATTGAAGCCAATTGTTGTCATTAACAAAGTAGATAAAGAGAACTGTCGTCCAGACGAAGTCCACGAGCAAGTGTTCGACTTAATGTACAGCTTGGGTGCTACAGAAGATCAATTGGATTTCGCAACTGCATATGGTGCTGCGAAGAATGGTTGGATGAGTTTGGATTGGAAAGTTCAAACAGATACAATTGAGCCTTTATTAGACTTGGTTATTGAGCACATTCCTGCTCCTGTTAAAAGAGAAGGAACACCACAAATGTTGGTGACATCATTAGATTATTCAACATACACTGGACGTATGGCAATTGGAAAACTTCATCGCGGCGAGTTAAAAGCTGGAATGAATGTTACCCTTGCTAAGCGCGACGGTGTTATGGTAAAAGGAAAAATTAAAGAATTATACATTTTTGAAGGATTAGGCAAACGTAAAGTTGAGTCTGTTGTATCTGGAGATATCTGTGCCATTAATGGAATGGAGAATTTCGAAATTGGCGACACGTTCACCGATTATGAAAATCCAGAGGCATTGCCAACTATTTCAGTAGATGAGCCAACGATGAGTATGTTGTTTACCATTAACGACTCTCCTTTCTTCGGTAAGGAAGGTAAGTTTGTAACTAGCCGTCACATCAAAGAGCGTTTAGAAAAAGAATTAGAAAAGAACTTGGCGCTTCGCGTTCAAGAAACCGATAAGGCAGACCGCTTCAATGTATTTGGAAGAGGTGTACTTCACTTGTCTGTATTGATTGAAACTATGCGTCGCGAAGGGTATGAATTGCAAATTGGACAACCTCGCGTAATTCTTAAAACCATTGACGGTGTTAAGAGTGAACCAATAGAAGAGTTGACCATAGATCTTCCAACAGAGATGGCGGGTACCGCTATTGAATCTGTATCGAAGCGCAGAGGTGAAATGAAAAACATGGAGCCAAAGGGGGATCGTACGGTGATTGAATTTGAAATCCCTTCAAGAGGTATCATTGGATTAAGAAGTTATTTGTTAACTGCTACTCAAGGTGAAGCTATTATGACTCACCGCTTTAAAGAGTATCAACCAATGAAGGATGAAATTCCTGGACGTTTGAATGGGTCATTGATTTGTATGGAAACCGGAAACGCTATCGCCTACAGTATCAGTAACCTTCAAGATAGAGGGAAGTTCTTTGTTGAAGCCATGCAAGAAGTTTACGAAGGTCAAGTAATTGGTGAGCACTCACGTGATAACGACTTGGTTATTAACGTTACAAAGACGAAACAATTAACGAACATGCGTGCTTCTGGTACGGATGCAAAAACTGTAATGGCTCCACCAATTCAATTCACATTGGAAGAAGCTCTTGAGTACATTGGCCCAGATGAATACGTTGAGGTTACTCCGAAGTCTATTCGTATACGTAAGGTTTATTTGAATGAGGGCGACCGCAAGCGTTTTGCTAGGCAGTTCACTCAACAATAAAAATTCGTAGGGTTATTAACAATTTGATTGTTTATTAACTATCTTTGCTGTTATGGTAGTTGCTGTAACAGAAGGCGTGAAAATTTCAGTTTTTTCTTTGTTTGAAGAAAGAATGTCGGCTGCCCCTCAAGGCAGCTTCGTCTTTTCCTACCGAATTTCTATTGAGAATCAGAATGATTTCCCTGTACAACTTATACGCAGACATTGGTTCATCACAGACTCTAATGGATTGAAGCGAGAAATTGAAGGTCCAGGTGTCATTGGGGAACAACCTGTGATAGCTCCCGGAGAGAACTTCTCATACACTTCAGCGTGTGATTTGCAATCGCCATTCGGAGTAATGAAAGGATTCTATTCCATGCAAATGAAAGGAGCCTCTTCCCTATTCAAAGTTCAGGTTCCAGAGTTTTCTTTGGAAGCAGATTTTATGAAGAACTAAATTCACATTAAATTATTAGACACAAAAAAAGCGGCTATTGCCGCTTTTTTAATCTGCTATTTCACTCAAATTACTTTCTTGGAGTATCAACAATATCAATATCTACTCTTCTATTCTTTTTGCGACCTTCTATGGTCTCATTGGAACCGATTGGCTTAGAGCTTCCGTAATATTCAATTTTTATTCTCTCTGCTTGAATTCCTTGTGAAATTAAATATGCCTTAACGTTTGCCGCACGCTTGCGAGAGAGAGACAAATTATATCCTTCAGCCCCCGTATTATCAGCGTGCCCAGATAGAACCAACGATAATTGAACATTTCCTTTTAATTTGTCTGCAAGACCTTTAAGAATTAGTTTTTGAGTGGCAGGCACTTCAGACATATTAACCGGGTAATCATAAATCGTATTATCATATGTGCGTGTTTCAGTAAGCACAACAGGAGTTGGATCAGGGGTAACAACTGGATCGGGAACTACCACCGGTGTAACCACATCTAATGTGTCAGGAATCGTGTCAATGATTGGGTCAGGAACAACGACAACAACCTTAGATGTAGTATCAACAGGTGTTATATCAACAAGTACTCGCGGTCTTGTTGACTTCAATATTACTGAAATCCCTGCGCTGACATTCATTAAATGACCGTTAAACATTGTCTTTGTTACTGCTTGGTTCATATCGAAAGATTTCGATTGTAAGGAATGTGAAACAAATGTAGAAGCTACGAAAACAGATACTTTTTCAGATACTTTATAAGTAGGAACAATTTTAGCCGCTGCGTTTAGCATGTCATCACCTTTAGAAATAAAATAATCGTTCTTTCCTTCTGAATTCAGTGTACTCGCACCAATTCCTAATCCAAACTGAACATCGAATCTCTTCGGAACTCGGGTAGATTCAGCTGATTTACATAATTGATTTTGAATTGAAGTCATTAAGAAATAATTGGCTCTCAAGTATTTCGTAGAAAAGTCAGAAGATGATTTATTTGCACCGAGGGCATCGAATGCAAATTCGAACCTTCCAAAATATACTGGATTCATAAAAGGATGATTCAATCCTATTGCCACATGTTTGGTAGGGTTAGCACTTAATCCTTGATTATCGGAGAGTGGCGCTGCCAGGAAATGACTTCCAATAGCGGCATCAACTGACAATACCTTCATAATTCTACCAGATATACTACTCGTGTAATTTGTTCTACGGTCTGCCATGTGGTAACGCAAACCGAGAGTCATATTCATAAACTTTCCGTTAAAGGCGGTGTTTGATATTGGTTGTTGCAAGTTCCAATTGGTTGATTGAAGTGAATGACTTGTAAGTGTGCCTGTTGCTATTAATGATAGCGAATTTGAAATTCTGTAAGAAGGGTTTACACTAAAAACCAAAGCATACATATCATCGCCATTCAAAAACACATCCCCAAAAGAATTGGAACTTTCCGGGTTATACATAGTAGCGAAGCCTAAACCAAAGCCGAAAGCTAAATCCATTTTGTTGGATTCGTTGTTTACACTGCGCAATGTGCGCATATCCGCAATCACTTGGTAAGTAGTTCTGAAGTATTTTGAAGTAAAGGTTGATTCGTTTTTGGCTTCTTTGAAAGCGTCAAAACCGATGTCAAATCTTCCAAAAAGTTTTGAATTCGGATACTTGTGATTAGCTCCGATATTAAGATGACTGATCGAAGCCCCTTTAAAATTGCCGTCTCCTGCCTTTGTGGAACCAGCAAAGTGATTTCCGATAGACGCGTCGAATGAAGTGAAGAAATGCCACTTACTGTGTTCCTCCTTTAATTTTCTACTATAAGTTCTATTCGTATTTGGAGTGTATCGCAATCCGACATTTAGCGTTCTAAAGGCACCCTTAAAAGCAGTGTTTTCTATTGAATGAGAAAAATCAAATGTTGCAGACTGGGCTGAATGATTTATTCGTGTATAGGAAGCAAATAGTTTTAACTCATCACTAAGTTGAAGACTCGGAGCTATTCGGAAACTAATATTGAGCATATCATCTGAGCGCTTCAAATATGTTGTTTCATCTAATGGAGATGTCTTACTCTTCATAGCGGAATATCCCATACCCATACCAAGATCGATATCAAATGCTTGCCAAAAATTTCTCTTGTCAAAACCAGAACTCGAACCACCCCAACCTGACAAATTCTTAAGACTTGCATTGAGGTAATAGGTTGTTCTAAAATAATTAGTTTCAAATTTCTGAGATGAAGAATTGTTCAGCATCTTATCGTAAGAAAGCTCTAATCGTCCGCCAAATTTATTATTGGTGAAATAGTTATTCCATCCAAGAGTAATATTAGAAGCCGTGAGGGCATTTACATTATAGCCCTCTTGAATCTGGCGCAATCCAAAATGATTTCCAAAGCCAAAATCATAAGAAGATTCTAATTTTCTTTGACTTCTTTGAGAAAAAGAAACAAGTGAAATTGCCAACAACAGAAACGTAAAGAAAGATTTCATCTTATTTATAGTATTGCGCGAATTTAAGAAGAATACTTCGTTTTGACTCGATGTTCGACCTAAAATAAAGTTATGTTTCTAACAATTAAGCGTTAAATTTGATACCATGATTTTTGAGCAGGATGAATACAGAGGCTAAAATATTTGTAGCCGGTCATAATGGCTTGGTTGGAAGCGCTATTGTAAAGGGACTCAGAAGGATGGGCTACAATAACTTACTTATTAAAAACCGAAGTGAACTTGATCTCCTCAACCCAAATTCGGTAACTGATTTTTTTCAATTAGAAAAGCCAGAATATGTATTTCTAGCTGCAGCCAAAGTTGGAGGTATTGTGGCTAACAATACTTATCGGGCTGATTTCCTTTTAGAAAATCTTTCCATTCAGAACAACGTTATTTCAAGTGCATACAAATCAGGTGTCAAGAAGTTACTGTTTCTAGGAAGCACCTGTATATACCCAAAAAATGCCTCTCAGCCACTAAATGAAAATTCACTTCTAACCAGTGAATTGGAGTATACAAATGAGCCCTACGCCATTGCTAAGATTGCTGGAATTAAGTTGTGTGAAAGTTTTAATATTCAATACGGGACGAATTTTATATCCGTTATGCCCACCAATTTATTCGGTCCCGGTGACAATTTCAATTTTGAAAAATCGCATGTTTTGCCAGCCCTCTTGCGGAAAATTTATCTCGCTAAGTGTTTGCAAGAAGGACAAATTGGTGCCGTACTCAGGGACTTAAACGAATCAAATGAAACCAAGGCTTTGGAGTATTTGAATTCAATTGGAGTGGCAAATGGATTTGTAAATATCTGGGGATCCGGTAAACCACTTAGGGAGTTTATGTGGTCTGAAGATATGGCCAACGCATGCATTCATATCATGAAAAATGTCAATTTTTCAGATCTTCACAATTCGAAGGAAGAGATTAGGAACACGCACATCAACATTGGAACTGGGGAAGAAATTTCGATAGAAAATTTAGCAAAATTGATTGCACAAGTCATTGGATACAGCGGTGACTTTCATTTCGATTCCACCAAGCCAGATGGAACCATGCGTAAGTTAACAGATGTCTCGAAATTACATTCTCTCGGATTCAAACACGAAATTTCATTGCGAGAAGGAATTGAACGCGTATATGCTTGGTACCTTGAAAATTCAGCAAACGTAAAACATTAATTGAAGACACTCCTTTACATACTCTATTGGCCCCTTAATGCCTTTTGGTTATCCCTTCAAGGTGTCGCCTTTTGGAAAGTTCACTGTTACGGATTTCTCTTCGTTTCGAATAAAGGCACTTTCAAATTAGGTAAAGACTTCCTAGTGAATTCGCACCGATTCGCGAATATCATTGGAAGCGGCTCTTCCTCTTCTATTATGATTGGAAAAAATGCCAAACTTACCATAGGTGAAGATGTCGGATTTTCAAATTCAACCATTTGTTGTCGCGAAGAAATTACAATTGGTGACCACAGCATTATCGGTGGGAATTGTAAAATTTGGGATACCGATTTCCATCCAACTTCTATCGAACAGCGAACTATAGATATCGATTCAAATGCCAAGAACTCCCCTATTTATATTGGGAAATATGTTTTTATTGGTGCCGAGAGTATTGTTATGAAGGGAGTTTCTATTGGAGACTTCGCCGTCATAGGTGCAGGAAGTGTTGTTCGAACAAACATTCCTGAAAACGAAGTATGGGCGGGGAATCCTGCTGTTTTCGTTAAGAAACTTTCAAAATAATAATCCCCGCTTGAGGCGGGGATTATTAGGATTAGTAAAACGAATGTTATTCGAAGGTTCAGTCCTTTATTATTTGAATCGTACTGATACTCTTTCTGTTGTTTCGAAGAGCTACCTGATAGCTTCCCTTCGCCCATTTCTCACAAGGAATAACAAGATTCTGTAATTGAGTTCCGTATTCATGTGCTGGTATAGAATAAATAGTTCTTCCAACGGCATCTAATACCAAAACCTCAATGGACTCTGGTTTCGATAATTGAAATTGAATTCGGGTAGATTCAGTTGTTGGATTCGGGAAAGCGGTTGCATTGAATACATTTAGTTTGTTTTCATCTACACCTATTACCACCTCTTCATAAACAATGAAGTCATCCAAAGCACCTTCAACCAAAGACCCTCCATTTAAATTAACTGTTGGACGAAGGCTATCACTTGCTATAAACTGAAGTTTCATTTGAGCGGTTGGAGTCATGTAATCACTAACATGGAATGCATTTCTTCTCCAACGCATTTCGCTCGTTTTTGTATTTTCAACATAAGTCCATGTAGAACCATTGTTGTTACTCATTCTTACCTGCCAATAATCGGCGCCAGGGTTCGCACCACCCGGAGGGCTATTGGTATACCAACGGTAGTAGGAGATGACTGGATTTACATAGCTTGAAAGATCAATGGTAGTTGTTTGCAAAGTAGTTCTTCCTGCGTCTACATCATTCTCTCCAATGCCTCCGCCTACTGTTCCGTTTCCTGTGAAGAAGCAATATTCTCCGGCTGGTGTTACTTGATCGCCTGTTTGAACAATTGTACCTGGAGCAACATCTACCGTTACGCTTGGAATCGGAATTTCCAACAACCATATACCAGTGGTTGCGTTGTCTCCCGATACACCCGTCTGCCAAGATCCCCAATCTTCGTTGTTGTCACAATCATGACGTCCAACTTCATTTACTCCAATGAGCATCATGTGAGGCAGAGTTGGGAAAAAGGCTTGATGCGCTCCAACAGGATCTGCAGTTCCCACAGAACCATTGGTATCGGTTGCAGTGAAGTAATATTTCAAGATTGTACCTGGAGCAAAGCCATCAAAATTTGCAACAAATGATCCAGATGCATCAGTCATAGCCACAACTTGCCAAGCACCGTTGTTCACTTGATAATGACAATTAACATCTGCTAAATACTGAGTATATGGGAAGAACAATTCCAAATCGGCTGTTAGTGTAATTGGCACAACAGGGTCTCCGAAATATACAGGGGTATGTGATAACAAAGCTGGAGAAATGAGTGTTATTCCATGAAGGTAAAAGCCTTGAACAATCTCATTTCCGTGAGGAGTACCGTTGGTAATATCGCCATCATTGTCATCCGCTAAAAGTGCATCAAGTAGCACATCTGTATAGGCTTCCCCCTCATTGCCATCAGCGGCTTCAGCTTGCAAACCTGCGTATGCCCCTAAGAAAATTGGCATGGTAACAGTCCAATCGCTTCCTAATAACAAGTGAGTGTCCCACCAAGCGCCCATAATAATTTCACCATCTGCGTGAACTTCACCTATAAGATCAATTGGATAAACCTTTCTCTCTGTATCATATCTACGAATTGGGTCTTGGTTATCTACATAAAATCCAACACCAAGAACAGGGCTGTTCGAACACGAGATTGCCCAATAATCAGCATACCCCTCACCCATTGCTCCGTTTACGAAAAATGAACTTTGACTTTGATAATAGTTGTCGTTAATACCATGTCCATATTCATGGAAAACAACGTCAGCAACTAAACTAGAAGCATTGCAGCCATTGGCCAATGCATAAAAATTAATGGAAGTCCCGTCATAAAATGCATTGCAATCTCCTGAGGTCAAATCAATGTTTGTCGGTAATTGAAAATCCATACCTGTGAACGTTGGCATCCAATATTTGCAATGATCGTGAATACGATTCACACTTTTATAAGCTGAAAGTTCCTTATTGTTTGCCGCAGTTGACATATCTATGGTATTCAAACCAGCCTGAAGTGTGACATTCTTTTGAGGAGTTACTCCGTTTGTGTTCACGGTGCTCCATGGTCCTTCAAGACGAACGATAGCGTTAGAACCTGCATTCACGCCAATTGTTCCACCACCTGACAGACCCATTTGATAGTCAGTTCCTGATACCGTAACATATATATTGTTCAATCCTTCAGTCGTAATTGTTCCATATGGGTTGGTCATGTAAAGATTTCCATTCACTTGAACATCTACTACGAAATCGTCTTCATTTGGCTTTGCAGGTCCACCGTTGGAGTGAGAAACCAAATTCTTTCTCATTAATATTTTTCCTGAAAGAGCATCTACATAAGTAAGGTATTGCTGAGGAACATTCTGTGAATTACGTGTTGAAACAGTCACCGAATATACTTTGCGATAATCAAAAGACTCTGAAGTTGGCACAGGTAGAATGAAGAGCTCTGAACTCGATTGAATCGATTCAATGTTCGAAGTAATACCTTGTTGAGCCGACAAGCGCGCTTGTTGTTCACCAATTGCGGGCTTCTCTTCCAATTGAATATTCGGATGAACACCAAATGAGAATTGAACCACTTTTCCATTCACCAACTTCACTGAGGCCTTACTAAATAGAACTTTCATTTCGCTGAAAGTTTGATCGAAAACTATATTGGTGAATTTTTCTGTTTTAATTTCTGGTCTGGGAGAAATTTGGATGGTTCCGTTGCAAAACGACTGATTCATTTCATTCAAAAATGAAATTGCTTTTTCAGAATCGGAAGATCCCACAACATCTATTGGATTTCCGAATGCCTTTGAAGGCATTCCCGTTCTTTCGATAAAGAGTGATGTCCATTTCGGATGATCCGATTGAAAAGTCTTCCAAACTGGAGAACTGGACAAAGTCATTTGCTTATCTGCATGATATGCTTCTTCGGATTTATAAAGTCTTACTTCCAAAGGGTCAAAGCTTCTTTCGAAATCACTTTGTCCAAAAATAGAAATTGATAACAACAAGGAGAGGCCTAAAAATATCTTACGCATTTTGATTAAGGTTTATGGACCTAAGAAACGAAGAAATCTTGAAACAAAAAAGAGAATTACTTTTTCTTTTCGGCCAAAAGAGAAAACATGCTTTGCATTAATTCTTCACGAGCCAACAACTCACGTTCGAGTTTTTCATTCAGTGCTTTCACATCATTCAATTCTTCTTGAAGCGGATTCACAGGGGTTGGTGCAGAATTATTCTTGTTTTCCATGGTTATGAGATGAGCAAATATATTTCAATTTGTCTGAAATACGTCCTTCAAAGTAAAAAAGTTCGATGAAAGTACTTTTCACTCCATTCTATTTCAGGCTTTTCATTAAAGATGCCATAAACCGAGCTACCCGTACCCGACATGCTCGCATAGATTGCTCCTTCTTTTATCAAGTTCTTTTTTATTGATTCAATTTCAGGAAATAAATTGAAGACTTGCGGCTCGAAATCGTTCTTCAACGCTGAAGTTAATGTGTGGCCTTCAACCAAATTCTTCCAATCGAAATTCGATGGTTGTGGCTGAATGCCTTGAAAAGCTTGGGCGGTGGAGATGTGAATTCCCGGATTAACCACTACGAGATATTTTCCACTTAAACTAAAATCTACTGGGTTAACCACTTCTCCCCTTCCTGAAATGAGAGCTGCTTTGTTCTGAACGAAAAAAGGACAATCGCTTCCCAATTGAGCAGAAAGTTCTTCTAGGCGATCGATGCTCAGATTCAAATTGAACAATTCATTCAACGCCTTCAACATAAAAGTCCCGTCACTTGATCCACCGCCCATACCTGCTCCACTTGGGATAATTTTATGCAAATGAATTTTTACAGGACCAATCCCGCAGGCCTCTTGAAGCAGCCTCCAAGCTTTGTAAACTATATTTTTCTCGGTTGGAATATCAGAAGATTCTCCCGTGCAAACCAAGGATGTGTCTTCCGTAGTAACAGTCACTTCCAAAATATCACACAAAGGAATGGGCAGAAATAGACTCTCCAAATTATGAAATCCGTCTGTTCGCTTTTCCGTGATGAACAGTCCTAAATTTATTTTTGCATTTGGAAAAACTAACATCTTAATCGAGATAACCCATTTGAGTCAGCGCGCGTGTGTCGTTCCTCCACTTTTCAACTTTCACAAACATTTCAAGGAATACTTTCTTACCTAAGAAACTCTCCATGTCTTTGCGGGCGTTGGTTCCAACACGTTTCAACATACTACCTTGATGACCAATAATGATTGCCTTTTGCGATTCGCGTTCAGTAAGAATAACAGCTGAAATGCGAATGATGGTTGGCTCTTCTTTGAAGGCCTCAATGATTACCTCACATGAATAAGGTATTTCACGATCGTAGGTGGTAAAGATTTTCTCACGAATAATCTCACTAACAAAGAAGCGTTGCGTTCGGTCCGAGATTTCATCTTTCGGAAAGAATGCCGGGTGTTCTGGAAGAACAGCCAAAATCTCGTTCAATAACTCCTTGGTATAGATTTTCTCTAATGCTGAAACAGGAAAAACCTTTGCATTTGGAAGGGCTTCATTCCAAAATTGAAACGCCTCATTCGCTTTTTCAGTACCGGCCTTGTCAAATTTATTCAGAACAACGAAGATGGGAACTTCCATTTTCTTCAAGCGATTGAAGGTTTCTTCGTGAAGTCCTTTTTTGTCTAGAAGGTCAATAACGAGCAAAATTAGATCGGCATCTTTCAATGCTGTTCCAACCGATTTCATCATTCCTTCTTGTAATTTATATTTTGGATCAAGCACTCCTGGGGTGTCGCTGTAAACAATTTGATAGTCTTCATCGTTTAAAATACCCATTATTCGGTGACGCGTGGTTTGAGCTTTGGGCGTAACAATGCTGAGTTTTTCACCCATTAACGCGTTCATTAGCGTAGACTTACCTGCATTGGGATTACCAATCAAGTTCACGAAACCCGCTTTGTGCGTGGTTTTTTTTTCTCCTTCTTCTGAATTTTCTTGCATATTGCTTGTAAAATTAGTTATATTTGCACTCCCAAGGGGGAAAACTTTTATAGTGCGGGGTGGAGCAGTTGGTAGCTCGTTGGGCTCATAACCCAAAGGCCACAGGTTCGAGTCCTGTCCCCGCTACCAAATCAAAAGGTCGTCTGAATAAGACGGCCTTTTTTTATTCGAATAAGAAACATGTTTAGTCAGTATTTTTAAACTGACAATCAACTATTTTTAATCATGAAATTCATTCATCCAGAACAATTTATTAGTGACTACTCAAAATCACGGTATAAAGGTTTTGAAACCAATGATTGTGTGGTGAAGGCGGTTTCCATTTTATTTGGAATACCTTATGACGAAGCTCACGGATTTTCAAGAGGCTTTTTTGATCGACCTGAAAAAGACGGTGTAAGTGATTTTACGAAATCCATGCGTCGTTTAATGAAAAACCCGAACTTCAGTTTTAATGGCGACGTAAGTGAAATAGGAATAGAGGATTATTCTTCAGTTAAAGATATTTATTCGGAGTACCAAGATGGGTTTTATTTGGTAGTAACCGTTGACCATGTCTCAGTTCTATGCGATGGGACTTGGCTTGATTACAAAGGAATTATCAAGCAAAAAGAAGAAGTCTATGCGGTCTATGAATTTTCGGAATTTGCTCACTTCGATTCAATTCGAAAAAAGATTTCAGAAAATAACAATTCGAGTTTCGACTTTTGGTTAATCGCTATTGTTCTTGTTGCAGTCTTTCTATTTTTCAATGAAAAAGAAGTCAAGCATGAACTTAGAAACTTCAAAAAATGGGTGAAAAGAGAAATACATATCGATTTTTGAAATGCGTTATATTTGCGCCTCAATTGGTCCTGTAGTATAATGGATATTACATGGGTTTCCGAAGCCCAGAATTCGCGTTCGATCCGCGACGGGATCACTAATTTTGGTAAATAAAAAGATCAAAACATGTTAAAGAATCAATTTATTCTCGTTTTTGCTTTATTCGCAGCGCTTGCTTTTAGTGCATGTTCATCTGCACCGGAAACTCCAGAGGAGTTTGGTCAGGCCGTATTTGATGCTATTAAATCGCACAACGAAAAAGACTTTCGAGCCCTTTATCTTACCGAAGACGAGTTCAGTGATATTATAGAACGCAGCGATTTGTCTGAAGACGGCAAAAATCAAGAGCGTGGAAGAGCCATTGGGTTGGACAAATCCATGGAAAAATTAGCAATTGAATCTTTCGAAGGATTGGAGCGACTTTCAAACAACTATAGTATCGATTGGTCAAAGGCTAATTTCAAGAAAGTCGATGTTATACGCGCTGTGCATATCGGTATTCAAGGGGCCCATTACATAGATGTCTATTTTGATTATAACGGTTTCGAATATGCGTTGCACATATACGATTGTTTGGAAACCGAAAACGGTTGGAAGACTTTCAAAGAAGTTTCTATGTCGGCGGTAGCAAAATAAGAGCATGTCGTTTCTGCTACTTCCACTTCTGTTTTTTTTCATCTCACTTATCTATTCCAGCGCAGGTTTTGGTGGAGGAAGCATGTACTTGGCTATTCTTTCCGGAGCGGTTTTTTCGTTCGCGCTTCCGCAAGGAGAAATAAAAACATTGGCTTTACTCTGCAATGCAGCTGTCGCAACTTACAGCAGCATTCAATTTATAAGAAATAAATTTATTGATTGGAAGTCAAACCTCATGTTGCTAGCTTTCAGTATTCCTTTTCTTCTTTGGGCTACACAAATAAAGTTGGAAGAAAAAGTATTTCTACTTTTCTTATCTATTGGACTGCTACTTTCCGCATTCTTTTTGCTTTTACCATTGGTTTTGAAGATGAATCGGCCCATTTCATTCAATAAAAAATTACTTTGGCCTTTTTCTGCTGTAATTGGATTTATATCTGGATTAACCGGCATTGGCGGAGGAGTGTACCTCTCGCCTTTTCTGTATTTTTCGAAATGGGGAGAAGAGAAAAAGATTGCGGCTACCACTTCCCTATTCATTGCTGTTAATTCATGGGTTGCCTTAATTCCAATGATATACCAATCGAAGAAATTACTTATTGAAAATTCAACCTATTATTTACTTGGCGCTGTATTAACAGGCGCATTCATTGGAAATTTGAGCGCGCTTAAATTTCTTCCGAAGAATGGCATTCGATTAATTACGATTGGAATCTTGCTTTATGCCGGTATTCGTTTGTTACTTCGCAGTCTATGAAAAAGGAAGTTCAATTATTTGGAATACTGAAGGAACAATACGGAAGTCCTGTTTTTATCCAGGTTTCGACATTGCCTATTTCAGCCAAAGAACTTATTGCGACTTTTCGAAATCAATTTCAAGAAGTTCAAGACCTTCCTTTTTTAATCGCTAAAAATCACTTCATGGTTCAAGAAGCTGATCTCATTGAAGTGCATGATCACGTTGCCTTATTACCTCCAGTTAGCGGCGGATGAAGACACATTTCCAACTCATTAATCATTCAAACGGCTTTCCCGATTTAGAACAATTTCGTTCTTCAACTTCAGGAGCTGAAGTTGTTTTCAATGGAATTGTCCGCACACCGAACAAAGGTTCAGAAGTTCTTTATTTGGAATTCGAAGCCTATGAAGCATTGTTTCACAATGAAATGAAACGCATTGTGGAATATTTAGAATCCCAATTTCAAATCAATGTTCTTGTTCTTCATCACCGTGTTGGACAAGTCCTTCCTGGAGAATTGGCCGTAGTAGCTGCTGTTTACTCTAATCATCGCAAAGACGCTTTTCACGCTTGTGAAGCGCTTATGAATGAATTGAAAGCTACCGTTCCCATTTGGAAAAAGGAATTTAATTCTGACGGCTCTTTTTGGGTGAGTCAAACACCGTAATTCAATATTGTTGTGCCAATTGAACTGCGCTTAATGCATTCAATCTGCCGTATCCGTGTTCACTGTCTGGAAGAATGGGGAATTGCGCGGTGTATCTTAATATCCAAAGGACTTGGAATTTCGTAAGCGTTGGTTTCACAGACCAAACGATGGCTGCAATCGCAGCTGCTGAAGCAGTTGCAGCACTAGATCCACCAATATATTGAGGCCAATCGTTATACTGATTAATCCCAACGGCCTTGCGATTTACGTCCCAGCTTCTCTCCATAACAATGGTGAAATCGACTTCCGTTCCGTCGTGGCAGACTTGACATGTTTGATCTTGATCGTTCACCCCTGTTACTGCTTGGCATTCATAAAATGCCGCGGGATAAATAACGCCAAGGCCAGAAGTTATAAAAGTAGATGTCCCAGCTGCGGCAAACAATAATTTTCCCGTGCTGTTTGCGTAAGCTACAGCATCTAATAAAACACTGCTATAAAAGGGTGTTCCCATTGACATGCTGATAATCTTAACCGAGGATTTGTTGCCCAAATAGACATACGCATTTTTAACGGCTAATTTTTCAGATGATGTATTCAAATAAACATCATCTGCCGCATGCACTGTATACAGACTCGCCTTATGAGCTCCTCCAATGGCATTGCCATAATTCGACCAAGGCGCTGCAATAAGTCCAGCCATTGCGTTACCGTGATTGCACGGAGTATAGGCGCTATAACCAGTAGTGTAGGTGGTTTCATGCGCTCGTCCCACGTTGGAGTATCCAGAATTGAATTGTTGAAAGAGCAAATATTGATTTGAAGAAACTCCAGCGTCTATAACTCCTACTCCAATTCCCATACCTTGACGAATGCCCCATGCTTGAGGAACATTGTGGTAATTCCAATGCCAAGAAATTTTAGCACCGGTTCCAGTTACGGTATAATCATTCGATTGAACAACGTCATAGTTTGGTGTGCATCCACTTTCTGTTCTCGACACCTGCAAATCAATGATATCATTCAAGGGTTCGATGTATCGGACATGAGAAGATCCCATAAGTTTCGCTACCAAAGCAGGGCTTTTTGAATTGAATGAAATAATGGGCAGGTGAAGATCTACTTCTAACACGAATTCTTCCCTTCGCACTTCCCTGCCCATCTCAACCGTTAAAGTGTCCTCCAAACTCTTCAAGATTTCCTCTCTTAGATTCTCCCATTCGTTGCGTTTGGACAAATCTTGAATTGGCAAACTGTCGCTTTCACCACGAAGTTTTAATCCAACTGCGAATTCACCGTCTGACAATTCAATGGCGGCAAACAATTCATCTTTTGAAAAGTCTGACCACTGCCATACTTTACCGTCGTCGAGCCATTGCCTAATCGTATGCTCAACATGCTGCTGAGTGTTCAAATTGTTAGACTCGAGTTTAGGAATTGATTGGCTTTGAGTCAAAGTCGAAATCGATTCAGTTTGTTCCTTTCCGCACGAGAAAAGAATCAAGAAAAGGGGAAGATGTTTGAATTTCATGTGCAAATCTTACATCGGGACATGAAAAAGTCCTATATGCAATCTATTCGCAAAAACAACGTAATTCCCTGAAATACATATTGTTATTTGACATATCTTTATCTCGCAACGAATAAACTTTAGATAAATCGAAAAAAGTACTTGTTCGAACGAATATTTAATGTACATTTGCAAACCAATTTTTACTAGAAATGGCGAATCACAAATCAGCAATTAAAAGAATCCGTAGCAACGACGCAAAGCGTCTTCGTAACAAATATTACCATAAGACAACTCGTAACGCTGTACGCAAATTGCGTGCATTGAAAAGCAAGGCGGAAGCTGTTGCTTTGTTACCTACAGTTTCGTCTATGTTGGACAAATTAGCAAAGAACAATGTGATTCATTCGAACAAGGCCTCTAACTTAAAGAGCAGCCTTACCGTTTACGTGAATGGCTTGAAATAAGAATTTGTTTTCATTGGTTTGTTTTTTTTAAGCCGTCTTTTGACGGCTTTTTTATTTGGCATAAACACGCATAAGTGTTTCTTGACTTCTTGCTATTCTCTCGCTTTTTTTGCCATAAAAAAAGTATGAGTATAAAAGTTGATTTGTTAGAGAACGATTTACCCCGAGAAAAGCTTTTGAGTCATTCGGCAAGCAGTATTACAGATACGGAACTTCTATCTATTTTAATTGGTTCGGGCAACGCAAAGGACTCCGCTATTCAGATTGCAGACAAACTTCTTCATAAATCGGGTAACTGCCTTCATGAACTTAGTCGTTATTCCTTTTCAGAGCTTTCTTCAATACAAGGGCTTGGACCTGCTAAGTGTTCTACCTTGTTGGCGGCCTTTGAATTGGGACGCAGAAAGCGCGCTGCAGAGAGAAAGAAAGGTGTTTCCGTTGGAAGTTCAGCCCACGCATTCGAAATCTTTCACCAACATCTTTCAGATTTGAATCACGAAGAGATGTGGGTGCTATTTCTTTCCAGAAACAATCAGGTGATTAAACTTGAAAAAGTTTCAGAAGGTGGATTCAGCGGAACAGTGGTAGATCCGAAACGGATCTTTCATTTAGCCCTTCAGCATAAAGCTTCACAATTAATTTTAGCACACAATCATCCGAGTGGAAACCTAACCCCCAGTGCTGAAGATTTTCGTGTAACCGAAAAGCTTATTCAAGCCGGTCGGGTATTGGAATTACAAGTTTTGGATCATTTGATTGTAACTGAGAGCAGTTATTATAGCTTTGCAGACGAAGGAAAAATGATGGTATGAAGAAAATTGTAACTGTAGTTGGTGCTCGACCGCAAATTATTAAGTCTGCGGCTCTCACTCGTGCTATAGAGAACGATTCTTTTTTTCAGGAAATTAAGATTCATACACAGCAGCATTCTTCAGAAAGCATGTCGGGACAGTTGTTTTCAGATTTGAAAATAAAATTGCCAGATGTTATGCTGGAAGCCCCTTCCGGAAATAGCAGTGAACAAATAGCTCACATGACTGCGTCGCTTCAAAAAGCGTTTCAAGAACACAAACCAGATATGGTTGTGTTATATGGCGACACTAATAGCACATTGGCAGGAGCACTTGCAGCAGATAAATTACAAATTCCTATTGCGCATATTGAAGCTGGCTTGCGTTCCTTCAATAGTCAAATGCCAGAAGAAATCAATCGTATTGCAACAGACAAATTAAGTACACTACTTTTCACCCCTACTGCTGGTGCAACGCAACAATTACAAATAGAGGGTTATAAAAACACCTCTGAAAGGTTCGCGACAGCTGCTAATCCCGCGGTGATTGAATGTGGCGATGTAATGTTGGACAATGCGCTTTACTATTCAAATGGTATTGTTAAAAAAAATAAAAACTATATTTTCTTAACGCTGCACAGACCTTCGAATGTAGATAATCCAGAGTTCTTGCTTCCATTTTTACAAGAATTAGTTCGAATTTCAATAGATCTAAAAAAGGAATTACATTTTGCAATTCACCCAAGAACGGCTGCTTCATTGGATAATTCAGAACTAAAAGAGGAGTGGGAACAACTGAAATTGAACGACAATTTTATTCTGTTTCCTCCATTTAATTATACAGAAACTCTTGAAAAGTTAGCGAAAGCATCGTTGGTTTGGACCGATTCGGGAGGGTTGTGCAAAGAGGCCTATTACATGAGAACGCCTTGCTTAATTCTTCGCAGCGAAACGGAATGGACCGAGTTGGAAAGCGGTGGTTATGCCAAAGTGGTTCACAATGATTTGAATTTAATCAAATTCCAAAGCCAATACTTCTTTAAAAAGGGAATGCCGGAGCCTGTAAATTTATATGGTAATGGCAAGGCATCTGAGGTAATTCTAGCAAGTATAAAATCCTTTTTTTGCACGATTGCTGTTTATTCGGAAATAGACTCCCCTCGATTGAGCCACGCACTAAAAGCATTATTCAAACCTGTTGGTGTATCGGTTTTCCTAGTGAAAGACAAAACTGAATTCGATGCATTCAAAGGAGCTAAGTTGATTTATTCAGAAAACGCTTGGGACAATCATTTGCACATTCCCCCTTCATCCTTTTTCGAAGATGATTCAATAATTAAATCAGAACAATTCGACTTCCCATTTGAAGTGCCTGAGAACGGCGCTTTTCATTTCAATTTCGATGTACTCGCAGCGAGTTTCATTTTGCTGAGTCGCTATGAGGAAGAAGTTGTTTCATCGCGAGACGCTTTTGGAAGATTTGAGAGCAAGAACAGCCTTTTAAGCAAACGCAATTGGTTGGAACGACCAATGGTCGACGAATGGCGATTGGCCTTGCTTAGAGCCATTCATGAGCGTTTTCCTTTCTTCGACTTCTCACCTACTTCACACCAAGTTCAATTGACAGTTGATGTGGACAGCGCTTATGCTTATTTGCACAAAGGAATGTATCGCACAGCTGGAGGTTTTGCGAAGGATGTTGTGAAGTTTCAATTTGGAAATTTATTTCGAAGAACGCTTGTGTTGCTTCGCTTGCGCGAAGACGATTACAACACATACGATTACATTGCATCTCTTCAAGAGAAGTCTGGATTTGATTTGACGTATTTCTTTTTGTTGGCCAACTTCGGAGCGTACGATAAGAATGTTCCTTACACGAGCAAATCCCTTCAACATTTAATTCAATCTCTTTCGAAGAAGTATCGCTTGGGAATTCATCCAGGTTTGGCTTCACACGAATCGCTTTCAACATTGAAAGAAGAAATCCGAAGACTTCAATTTATTACTGAAAAGAAAGTTTTGCATGCACGCATGCACTACTTGAAAATAAACGGAGCGGAAACCTATCGCAATCTTCTTCAATGCGAAATAGAGAATGATTACACGATGGGGTTTGCCGATGTGATTGGATTCAAATCAGGGACTGCCCTGCCGCATTACTGGTACGACTTCAAACACGAAAAAGAAACCGCTTTGTTGTTACATCCGTTTGTAGCCATGGACGCGACGTTGAATCGATACATGAAACTTTCAGCGCAAGAAGCAATTGATAAATTGAAGGCATTGAAGCACACCTGCTCAAGACTTCAAGTGCCTTTTTGTTTGTTGTGGCACAACGAAAGCTTTTCGGAATGCAACGAATGGAAAGGATGGAAAGAAGTGGTTGCTGAAGTTATGCGTTGAGTTTCTTCAACTCGAAAATTCCATCCTGCATAACTCCGTAGGTATAATGGTGAAGCCAATCTCCGATGTTAATGTACTCTGAATTCTCCCCCACTTTTATTTGCATGGGCAAATGGCGGTGTCCGAAAATGAAGTAATCGAAGTGCTCTTTTTGAAGTTGTTCCTTCGCGAAGACAGCGAGCCATTCGTTTTCTTCTCCTAAAAATTTCTTGTCGCTTTCTCCGGAAGTGCTTCGGCTATAGCCCGAACTCTTCTGAGCTAACCAAATTCCAAAATTCGGATGAAGCCTTGCGAAAAGCCATTGACAGAAACTTGAAGCGAAGAATTTCTTTAAGATCTTGTATCCATTGTCGCCAGGACCAAGGCCATCTCCATGTCCAATGAAATACTTCTTGCCGCTCCACTCGCGCACAATGGGCGCTCTGTGAAGGGTTATGCCGCATTCTTGTGGAAGATAATCGAAGATCCACATGTCGTGATTTCCTATGAACCAATGCACCGGAATTCCGCTGTCTGTTATTTCGGAAATCTTTCCGAGCAAACGCGTGAATCCGCGTGGCACAGCGCGCTTGTATTCAAACCAAAAATCGAAAACATCTCCCACTAAGAATATTTCGCTCGCATCTTTTCGAACCTCTTCGAGCCATTGCACAACTTTCTTTTCACGCACAAGGCTCTCCTCAAAGTTGGGAGCACCCAGGTGAAAGTCGGAAGCGAAATAGACTTTGTTCTTCATTTTATTTTCCGCCTATGCTTCTAATAAGAGCGAAAGGCTCTAGTCCAACAAGATTAATGTTCATCATAACTCCGTTGAAGTATCCAGGTAATTGTGCCGCTTGAACTTTGTTACTTCCATAGATCGGAAGCGTTACACTCCAAATGTTTGGAATAATATCAATAACTGCAGAGGTATTCCAATAAACACCTTCAGCATTGAATTGCGGACATTGTGGGCTCCATGCATCGAGGATAGTTCCTTGCAAGGAGATGTTGAATTTCTCGATTGGAAGCTGAATTCCAACTGTGGTTGAAAGCAAACGCTTTGTAGCTCCTACATTACGCAAGTTCACACCAAGGTTACCCATTCCATTTGCTACTTGTTCTGCAGCGAAACCAGATGTTGCTCCTCTTCCAAAATAGAGATTGTCGAAGGCGTAATCGTATGTTCCAGAAATTCCAGATAAACCGAAAGCACCGTTCGACAATTCGTACAGCGCATTGTTATTGGCCTGATATCCGGCGAATGCCTTCACATAAACATCTCGGTCTTTGGTTAATGAATATTTGAAGCGGTATGTTCCCCCCGCGCTCAACAATGTTCCGATTTGTGAAGAGGCATCGCTAATGTATGCCGCTTGCTGAAGCACGCGTCCGTTGATGTTCAACACTTGACGTGGACCCATTTTCTGAGACCAGTTTGCATCGAATTGAATGAATTCGCGGCTGTGATCTACAACGCTAAGCCCGTCAATCATATTGACATTAACCTGGTCTCTCATCCATTGGTATTGATAAGCCAATGAAACATTGACAATTGTTCCTTTATTGAAATTCGATGGTTTATTCCGGAAGGTATATGCCACATAGGGTTTGAACAACATGTAGTTGTAATATGAGTTGATCATGTCTGATGAATAATCATCCATTCCAAATCGTTGAACTTTCGTTCCTGCCGTGAAATTCAATTTGTGGTAAGCCACGCTAGCGAATCCGTTTACTGCTTTTCTCTTGAAGCTATAAAGCGGAGAAACATTCCATTCGAAATTCTTACGAAGGATTTGTTTGTTGTGAAGGTTCACTCCGATCATGCTTCCATCGTGCACATTGTAAGCATACATGGGAAGGTAGAACAATTCCGTTTGCTTTGGATTGTCGATGCTTGAGAAGAATTTCATTTTAACAGGCTCTACCTTTTTAAATAGACCTAAACTTTTCATGGTGTTGTTCTCACGATTCACTTCAGGGATTACTCCTTCTGGATCGATGGTGTAAGCGTTGGATTTTGGAGCAGTAATCCAAATAGACTTTCCAGGAGCAACAGCCTCTTTTGTCCAGATTGGAGCTTTGCTTCCTTCGGTTCCAATGGATACACCGCCTGATGCATAGCCGGTGTTCTTCACCTTCACCAATGCCGTTCCTGGCTCTGAAGGGTTTTGCTTAATTTGCTTAATACTGAAATCAATCTTCTCTGTTGTCTGAATCAATTCTTTAAAAAACCAATCTAGTTTCTGACCGGTGGTTTCTTCGAACACTGCTTGAATGTCTTCCGGTTGTGGATGTTTGAATTTCCATTTCTCGAAATAATTGTGCATGCACTGATCGAACAAGGTTTCACCCAAATATCCTTTCAAATAATAGAACAACAATGCTGTCTTCTTGTAAACGATTCCACCGTAATTCAGTTCGGTGAAGTTGTCTGAATGACATTGCAAAGGTTGATCGAGGTTTTGAGAAGCAGAGATTAAGTAAGATAATTCGCTTAATGAACGTTGTGAAAAATCTGATATTCCCAAAGTTTTGTCTAATCCACCAATTCCAATGGCGGCTCCCAAAGAAGCATCTGGAAATTTGGTGTCCATGTATCGATCTTCATTGAATGAGTTCAATCCTTCGTCCATCCAAGCGTTATCACGTTCGTTACTTCCCAATATTCCGTAGAACCAGTTGTGACCTACTTCGTGCATGATTACAGTCTCCAAAGTGCGATCGTTACCAGATGAACCAATAACAGTAACGTTCGGATATTCCATTCCGCCGCCCGCACTGATTGTTCCGTCTACTGCGGTCACTTGATTGTATGGATAATCTCCATTCCACAAAGAATAATAGTAAATGGCGTCGTGCAAATACTCTGAAGACTTGCTCCACAACTTCGCACTTTCTGGAGTGAACAACGCCCAAGTGGTTACTTGATTCTTGTTCGCTGGGGTTTCAACATTTCCTTTTAAAACAATCCAACGCTTATCTGCGAACCAACCAAAGTCGTGCACGCGTGATTGGATGTATCGAACCGTCTTCCATTCTTTCGATGATTCTGGAAATTCATTTAAATTAATATTCGCCATGAATGCTTCTGCATCTCTGCCAGCCTGTTCAATTTTTTCTTGTCCCTTTTCTGCTTGTTCGTTCATGAATTGAACTTCCGAAGGTGTTTGACAATCTCCGGTTGCGCCTATGATGTAGTTCTTCGGAAGTGTAATACTCACGTCGTAAGAACCGAATTCACTGTAGAATTCACCTTGCGTTAAATAAGGCATTTGGTGCCATCCATTTCTATCGTAAACCGCCGGCTTTGGATACCATTGCGTAATTTGAAAGCTCTGTCCAATGTGACCCAAGCGCGAAATACTTCCACTTGGAATCTTTACACGGAAAGGAGTTGTAATGGTAATGCTCTGCCCAGGTTGAAGTGGTGAAGCCAATTTCAATTTACAGATATCGATATTCTCTCCATCGTATTCCCACGAAGCTTTCACTCCGTTTATTTTGAAATCCAATGAGTCGATGTATCCTTTGTTTTCCGCCAATGTCGTAAACAAAACGAAATTGCGGGTACGAGCTAATTGTTTAGCCAATGCCGTTTTTCTGTTCTTGTAGGCATTTGGCCAAATGTGCATGTAAATTTCATTCAATGCATTCGGACTGTTATTTGTGTATATCAATTCTTCGTCACCGTAAAGCATGTTGCGCTCATCGTCGAGTTTCACTTCGATCTTGAATTTTACATCTTGTTGGAAGTATGGCTTTGATTGCGCGAAAGAGACAACGCTCATTCCGAACGCGACAAGTGCTAATGCGATTTTTTTCATGTTGAATTTATTACTACGACGATTAGAGATCATTTTAGTTACGGTTATAGTCCTAATTTTTTAAGTTCACTTTCCAAACCATCACCGCGAAGCGATTCGCCCATGGCTACTATCTTTCCTTCCTTATCAATTAAAACAGGAAAAGGAATGCTTTCAATTTCATAAGTTGGAACTACTGCTGATTTCCATCCGCCTAAATCGGAAACATGATTGCTCCAGACCAATCCATCTTTCTTTATGGCTGCTTCCCAGGCTGATTTATTCTCGTCTAACGAAACAGAGAACACATCGAATCCTTTTGAAGAATATTTCTTGTAGATGGCAACCACATTTGGATTTTCCTTTCTGCACGGACCACACCAAGAAGCCCAGAAATCTAGAAGAACAACCTTTCCACGAAGGCTGCTTAATGCTTTGGTTTCACCATTCAAATTTGGTAGTGTAATTTCAGGAGCCATTTTTCCAACTGCAATATTGGAATTTGAAGTTGCACTTGAACTGCTTCCGTTCTTGATTTGTCCAACCAATTTTTCTAAAGTCTTGTATGCAGGTAGCTTTCCGCATGTTGGTTTAGTATCTGTTAACACACGCTGATACCAGATGAAATCGAAACGCGGATCAAGATTTTGAACAATTGAGATTGCCAATAAACTGGCGGAGTGCTTTTCCAACCAACCTTTAATAAACGCATTGGCTTCTTTTTGTGCCGCAGCAGATTGAGCTTCCCATTTGGCAATCCATTGTGTGCTGTCTAAAGAAGGGTCAGTTGAAGGACGATCGATTTGCGCTTGAGCTTCCGCAAGTTTTTCCATCATGGGTTCCCACTTCTTTACTAAGTCCATGTACTCCACTGTTTGCTCTGAGCCCTCCACTTTCGCGTTGCTCAGATTCGCAAATTCAGCAGTAATTTCAACATGCTCTGAACTGTCTGTTATGAGTTGAAGAAAATTCCCTTCTTTGAAATAGATGCGGTAAAAGTCTAAAGGAAGATTATCGTGCGATTTCAAACTGAAACTTCCATCTGAACCTACAACGGTGCTATCGATGGGAAGAACCTTGGTGTCGGAAAGCGATTCCAAATAAATCGTTTTTCCTTCTGCACCAGTAATGACTCCGGAAATGGAATTTGAATTTCCACAAGCAGCGAAAACGATTGCTGCGCTTAAGAAATAAAGTAATTTTCTCATTGATCCAATAATTGTTGAATGAGTCCAGATGCTGTTTTAGGGTTGGCTTTTCCCCCACTCTTCTTCATGAGTTCACCCATGAACAATCCGAGCATTCCTTTATTTCCAGCTTTGTAAGCAGCAACCTTGTCTGGCCAAGCTGCAAGAATTTCTTGCGCGATTTGCTTAATGCTGTCCTCGTCTGCATCTTGAATCAAGTTCAATTCTGCAGCAACGTCTTCCGCCATTTTAGATGAGTGATTCGCTAACGCCGGAAGAATTTTTTCAGCGGCGGTAGAGCTTGAAACTTTTCCAGCATCGACCAAGTTGATGATGCTTGCGAGTTGTTCAGGTGTAAACGGACTCTGTTCTATCTCAAGTGCTTGCTCTTTTAAGTATCCTTTTACAGGACCCATTAGCCAGTTGCAAGCAGCTTTGTAGTTTTTTGTTTTTGAAATGATACGTTCGTAATACAGCGCAGTTTCCTTTTCGCTGGTCAAGACATTCGCATCGTATTCCGAAAGATTGAATTCTTTCAAATACTTATGCAGCAACTCTTTCGGAAGAGGTGGCATTGAAGAATGTATGCGTTGAATATGATCTTCAGTAATGACTACTGGAGGAAGATCGGGTTCTGGGAAGTAGCGATAGTC
The DNA here is from genome assembly GCA_947466425.1 of Flavobacteriales bacterium. Classification (GTDB taxonomy): domain Bacteria; phylum Bacteroidota; class Bacteroidia; order Flavobacteriales_D; family Sanyastnellaceae; genus CAIZGX01. Next base: position 15,804 of record CANIBZ010000006.1, on the reverse strand, counting down.
TTGCGCATCTTCTTTGCTTCGAAGCAATGAAGTGGTTCCATCTGCCGCGTTGAAGCTGCGCGTTTCTTGATTGATAGTTCCGCCTGCTTCGATGATATCGATTTGACGCGTCATTTCGTGCTCGATCGCACGTTGCACATTGCGAATGGAGTTCATGTTCTTCACCTCGCAACGCGTTCCGAATTCAGGCGCGCCTTTCTTTCGAACCGAAATATTTGCATCGCAACGCAGCGAGCCTTCCTCCATGTTTCCGTCACAAATATCTAAATAGCGAACGAGCTTTCTAACTTCAGTCAGATACAAATACGCTTCGCGTGAAGTGCGCATATCTGGCTCGGAAACAACTTCAATAAGTGGAACACCTGCACGATTCAAATCGACAAGCGTGTCGAAAGGATCTTGGTCGTGCATACTTTTTCCTGCATCTTCTTCCAAATGCGCTCGCGTAATTCCGATGCGCTTTTCAGAACCATCGTCTTCACGAATGATGATTTCACCACCTGTGCATATGGGAGTTTTGTCTTGCGTAATTTGATATCCCTTTGGTAAATCGGCGTAGAAATAATTCTTACGCGCGAAAAATACAGGGGTGTTGATTTGCATGTCGGAAGCAAGCGCCAACTTAATGGCGAAGTCGACTGACTGTGTGTTCACTTTAGGTAACGTTCCTGGATGTCCCAATGTGATTGGGGAAACCAAGGTGTTCGGCAATGCGCCGAATAGGTTTGCGTCAGAGGCGTAAGCCTTCGAAGCGGTCTTCAGTTGCATGTGGACTTCCAGTCCAACTACCAATTCGTATTGATCGTATACAGATTGTTCCATTTATTTCTTTACTTCATTTACAGCATTCAGTAATGCTGTTTCACCTGCGATAAATTTTATTTTCATTCGAAGAAAATACAAAGGAAGATCTTCAAACTCCTTGATGTTCTTGCATTTCACCACATCTTTTTCAGTGGTTAACAGAACCGTATTTTCTTTTCCAAAGTTAATCCATTCTTGTCGAATGCGAGCGACATCTTGTGGGGTGTATTCATGATGATCACGCAATGCCATTTCTATGGTAGCCACGCTCCTATTTCTTCCTTCCACAAAGAAGGGAATTGGATTAGCCAGTCCTGCAAAACAGACGCTTCGCATATTGCTGTTCCATGAATTCAATTGACTGAATGCGGGTTCGGGCGTATCGTATTCAATGGTGGTGAAAGCCAAAACCTGATTTTCGTTCAATTTCAATTCAAGCTTAATTCGATTTTGATCTTCTTCCGAAAGATCTTCTGGGCATTTCGTTACGACAATTGCATGGGCTGAATGCGCTCTTTTTTTCAAGTCACGCAAACCACCCACAGGAAACAACTGGTCGTTCACAAACAAGTCGTTATAGGTCGTTAACAGAATTGAAAAATCGGGATTCAATTTTCTATGTTGAAAAGCATCGTCCAAAACAATTTGCTCAATTTGCGGGAAGGATTGTTTCAATTTATAAATTCCGGAAAGTCTATTTTCAGAAACAGCTCCGATTAAGGATTGAAAATGATTTCGAACCACTGCGGGCTCATCGCCAATTTCTGAGACAATCGAATCTGAAGTAATTAATTGAAAACCCTTGGTTTCCCGGCCGTATCCGCGAGAAACAAATCCGGTTTTGGAAGCATCTAATTTTTCAATTAGCCAAATGGCGAAAGGTGTTTTTCCAGTTCCTCCTATTTTCAAATTTCCAATGACAATGGATGGCACTACTGCTTTCTTCGACTTAAAAATTCCAACAGAAAATAAAAAATGACGGAAGTGCAAAATGCTTCCTAGAAGAAAAGAAAAAGGCCAAAGAGTTGCTCTGAATAAACGCATCGGTGTAACTTGGCTGCAAGTTAGATTAAAAATGCGTATTGAAGAAGTCATTTCCTATTTAGAGCAATGGGCTCCGCCTATTTTGCAAGAGTCTTACGACAATTCCGGATTGTTGGTTGGAAATAAGCACAACGAAATCACGAATGTATTGGTGAGTCTCGATTGTACGGAAGAAGTTGTTGAGGAAGCCATTGCGAAGAATTGCAACCTTATTGTTTCTCACCACCCGATTGTTTTCAAAGGCTTGAAACGCTTTACTGGCGAAGATTATGTTCAGCGTACTGTTATTAAAGCTATTCAAAACAACATTGCTTTGTATGCGATTCACACAAATCTCGACAATACCATTGAAGGAGTTAATGGAGAAATTGCGAAACGGCTTGGGTTGAAGAATGTTCGTCCGCTTGTTCCGCTAAACGGACATCTGCTTCAATTGACTGTTTTCATTCCGAATAATCATTTTGAAAAAGTTCGAACGGCTTTGTTCGAAGCTGGGGCTGGTTCGTTGGGCAATTACAGTGAATGTGGTTTTTCTGTAGTTGGAAATGGAAGTTTCAAACCTGAAGAGGGGGCACAACCGTTTGAGGGAGAGCAAGGAATTCGAACTGAACAAGAAGAAATTCGATTTGAAGTCATCTTACCCAATTGGAAAAAAGCCGATGTCCAGCGAGCACTTTTCGAATCACATCCGTATGAAGAAATTGCACACAATTGGCAAGTTCTTCAGAATTCAATTCATCAATTTGGAAGTGGTGCAATTGGAGAATTAGAAGTTCCAATTGATTTAATGGATTGTTTAAGTATTTTGAAAAAAGAATTTAATAATCAATGTATTAAGTACACTCAAACAAACAAAAAATCTATTCAAAAAATTGCGATTTGTGGTGGAAGTGGTCAATTTCTATTGGGAGCGGCGAAAGCTCAAGGGGCTGATGCATTTATTACATCTGATGTGAAATACCACGAGTTCTTCGACGCAGAGAATCGGCTCTCATTTATTGATATTGGACATTTTGAAAGTGAGCAGTTTACAATTGAGTTGATTCATGCAAAAATCACTGAAAAATTTCGTACATTCGCGGTCCACAAAACGGGTGTACTAACGAACCCTGTATTCTATTACTGACATTATGGCAAAAAAAGCAATAAAACCAACAGCGAAGGCACCAGCTAAGCCGAAGGTTGCTGCTAAGAAAGCAGCTAAAACAGTTGTGTCGAAGGGAAAGGAGAAAGCGGTAAAGAAACCTGTTGCGAAAAAAGTAGAAAAGAAAGCTGTAAAACCAGCTGCTAAACCTGTTGCGAAGAAAGTTATAAAACCTATCGCAAAAAAAGTAGTCAAGCCTGTAGCTAAAAAGGTTGTTAAACCGGTTGCTAAAAAAGTAGTTAAGCCTATTGCAAAGAAGGTTGTTAAACCGGTTGCAAAAAAGGTCGTAAAGCCAGTTGCGAAAGCAGTGAAGAAGGAAGTGAAAAGTTCAAAAAAAGTTGTGAAAGTAGTGATAAAGAAGAAAGTGCAAGAAGTGAAGAAGGCAGTTAAACCAGTAATTAAGAAAGCTGCTCCTGCGAAAAAAATCGAAGTGAAAAAAGCGGTTGTTCCTGCGAAGAAACAAACACCAGCTTCGAAATCTAAAGTAGTAACCAAGAAAGCTGCCCCTGTAAAAAAGGTAGAGCCCAAAAAGGCTTTAGCCCCTACGAAGAAGGCAGCACCTGTTGCCAAGCCTACTCCTTCGAAGAAAGCTGCGCCTGTTGCAAAACCAGCTCCATCTAAGAAGTCTGCACCGGTAGCAAAGCCGACCGCATCTAAGAAAGCTGCACCGGTTGCTCCTGCAAAACCTGAAAAGAAAGGCAAAGCAACAAAAGCGGAAAAGGTAGTTGCTGAAGATGGAGTTGAAATACCAGTAGTACTGGCTCCTGAAGACGAAGCAATTTTAGCTGATGCATTAGCCATTGCCAAACCAAAGCGAGAGGCAAAAGTTCGCAAAGAAGTTATTGCTGAGGGTCCTATTGATGGAAAACCAAGAACATTCAAAATTGGTATAGCGCCAGCACTCGTTGAAAAACGTATAGCGAACCCTATCCACGTGGCTTCGGAAATGGATCCTAAACAGGCCATTTTCGTTCCGATTGCTAAACCCGAAAAACACGAGAAAAACCAAACAAACGATACAGAAACTATGATTTCAATTAATCAAATGAACAAGTCGAACAGCGAAGATGCTAAAAAAGGCATCTCTGTTGAATCTAAATTGAGACATTTATTTGCCCTTCAACTCATTGACTCTCGCATTGATAAAATTCGCTCTACACGCGGAGAATTACCATACGAGGTAGAAGATTTGAAAGACGAAGTATCAGGATTGGAGGCTCGCTTGGCTCGTTTAAATGGTGAATTTAAAGGTGCCGAAGAAAGTATTGTGGCTTGCAAGTCTTCCATTAAGGAGGCCGAAGCTTTAATAGTAAAGTATAAGGATCAATTGAACAAAGTGAAAAACAATCGCGAGTTCGATTCATTGAATAAGGAAATTGAATTCCAAGAATTAGAAATTGAATTACAATCGAAGCACATTCGCACTGCAGATTCATTGAAATTGACAAAGCAAGCTGAAATTGATAACGCTTCAACAAAATTAGCTGAGCGCACTAACGATTTAAATCTAAAGGAAACTGAGTTAACTGAATTAATGAGTGAAACTCAGAAAGAAGAAGACTTCCTTTCGAAGCGTAGCGATGAGGCGAAGAAGCACATTGACCTTCATTTGTTAGAGCGTTATGTTCGTATGCGTAAGTCTGCACAAAATGGATTAGCAGTCGTTCCAATTGAACGCGATGCTTCAGCAGGTTCATTCATTCAAATTCCAGCTCAAGTGCAAATGGACGTTCGTTTACGCAAGCGTATCATTACAGATGAGCATAGCGGAAGAATCTTAGTAGATGAGGAGATGGCTTATGAAGAAGAATTGAAATTCAAAGAAGTTCTTCAGAAGGAAATGGCTAAGTAAAAAGTTAAGAGAAGGTAAGAGAAGGTAAGAGAAGTTAAGAGAGGGAGATTTGACTTGGTAAGAAAAGTTAAGAGGGGGGAAGAAAAGGGAATATTAAAAAAGGGATGATTAGATCATCCCTTTTTTAATGACCAATTCTAAGAACCGGTCTTCCATATTTTTAACAGAAGGGAATTCCTTCATGATTTTATCTTCTTTCAGGAAGTCTGATTTTTCAAATGGCATAAGCTTGTTGTACATGCGAAGTGTTTTTAAGAAGTGTAAATCTGCTTCATGATCACGCTCTCGCTGGGTATAGAAGCGAATGGTCGACTTCAAGGCATACTCAACCAAGTCTATATTACCTAAACACAAATGAATCAGAATATTCAAGACGCGCGCATGTCCGTATATGTCCTGACGTAATTCTTTGTCTGAATTGTTAATGATTTCGTTCACGTGCCTTAAAGCCCGCTGATGGAATCCAAAGGAAAATTCATACAGAGCCAATCTGTAGTGAATCATCATTTCAAACTCTTTACTGAGAACGTTATTCGTTTGTTGAATAGAAGCAAACAATTCGTCTGATTGAATTTTCTGCTCAAACATAAGCGCCATTTCCACTTGAATCTGCTTCAAAATACGGAAACGAAAAGCTATTAAGTCTGGATCTTGAAACTGATCTACTTGTTCCAAAGACTCTAATTTCTTATAAATCTCAGTTGCTCCTGCCCTATCATTCAGAAGTACGCGACACGTTAGCAATTGTCCCAGTGACCTCAAGTAACGCTTCGCCTTGTCTTCGCGAAGCCATTCATTTTCTTCGAAAAGAGTTACTAATTCAGTAAAATATTCAGCTGCCTTTTCTATGTTGTTTTCGGCTATGGCGCAAAATCCAAGGGAATATAGGCGAATGCAATTGGAACGAATGGATATGGCTAACGAGCCATCTCCCAATAAATTCGAACTTAAAATTTCAGTTAACATCTCTTCATGAACCTTTGAAGGAGTGAATCCTCCGGACCGAAAGATTGCGTTTACCTTCCCGTAAATGACTTGATATTGAGCAAGGTTCTGCAATTGCAGTAAAACCTTAGCTTCTTCTTCGGCTATTTCGTCAATGGACTGACTAAATTCTCCATTTTCATAATCTTCTTCTAAAAGATTCTTCTGCCAAGAAATAATTTCAAACAAGTAATAAAAGAATTCGTAGGACGTAGCTAATTTCTTCGCTCTTTTCAGTTCTTTCTTACACTCTTCGAAAAGTCCTTTTTTGTGAAGAATGTCAACATTTTTCAAGGCCTGCTTCAAAAGACTTCTCACACTGCTTTCACCGTGGAAAGAGCGCAATGATTTCAGAATTAACTTGAACAAATGATTTTTCTCTGATGGAAGATGTTTCAAGAATAATTCTCCTTTGAATGATTCTTTCACAAACTCTTCATCGTAATGATCCATCTTTTCAAGCAAATCAAAGATTCGAACATAGTTCTTCTCGCCCGCTTGCAACGAGCTTTGTAGCTTGAAAAAACGTTTTTCACTCTTGGTCAGAGAATGAACCAGATCGAACAGATCGTGGGTTGGTTTCATACTTGCAGTTTGGTTGGTTTAGTTTCGCCAAAGGTTGTTCCAAGTCCTAGAGCTGAATATAAGACGCGACCATTTTGAAAAAGGTTGTTTCATGAAATTGGAATATCTTGCAGTCATGAATTTGCTTAATTTGAATAGAATAATTTTAATTGCTCTTTGGTCTATTTTATCTTATAATTCCTACGGGCAAACCCCCTCTCATTTGAATTGTAATCATAGACATTCAGCTAAAGATCTTTCCAATAGCAACAGTAGATGCGATACCGTTGACATTGTGGATACCTACGTGTATCTCGACTTCACGAATTTCACGAGCAATATCCTTCGAGGGTATGCAGACATCACGGTTTCTCCAATGATGACAAGTATACCTCAATTGCATTTGGATCTTGAGGGATTAACAGTTGATTCGGTTTTTGTGAATTCAAATTCAACATTCTTTAGTCACAATGGTCCTGATTTATTCATTGATCTTCCAAATCTTCCCTCCTTTGTGAACTTTACCGTTCGCGTGTATTATCATGGAAGTCCTATTCAAGATAGCAGTTGGGGAGGATTTTACTATAGCGGTGGATATGCCTACAACATGGGTGTGGGCATGGATGCGCTTCCGCACAATTATGGGCGAGTGTGGTTTCCTTGCTTCGATAATTTCAGAGAGCGCTGCACCTATACGATTCAGACTTTAACCGATGGTGGAAGGACATCTTATTGCGGAGGCCTGCGTTCATCGGTTATTAATCTAGGAGGAGATTCTTTGTTAACGACCTGGAATTTGTTGCAGCCCGTTCCCTCCTATCTCGCAAGCGTTGCGGTTGCAACTTATACGCATGTGGAAGATGCGTTCACTTCGTTAGGCGGTGGCACCCGCCCTATCTGGCTTGCAGCGAAGGCAGCGGATACGTTGGACATGAAGAACAGTTTTGTGCATTTGCACGATGCGCTTAGTGCCTTCGAAACGAAATACGGAAACTACGCCTTCGATAAAGTGGGTTTCACTGCTGTTCCCTTTACCGGTGGCGCCATGGAACACGCTACGAATATTGCCTATCCACTCTTCGCTATTGATGGCACCACGAATTACGAAACGCTATACGCGCACGAACTCAGTCACCATTGGTGGGGCGATCTAATTACTTGTGAAACGGCAGCGGACATGTGGATTAACGAAGGTTGGGCATCCTACAGCGAGCGCATTTTTACCGAATGGTTATATGGAAGCGATGCCTACAACACTTCCATTCGAGATAATCACAGAGATGTCTTGTTGAATGCCCCGCGCAACGACGGTGGATATTTCCCTTTGAACGCAATACCTGAAAACGTTACCTACGGACAAACCGTTTACAACAAAGGAGCAGATGTGGCGCATTCGCTTCGCGGATATATGGGCGATGTAAATTTCTTTCAGGCCATTCATGATCTCATGACGCAATACCAATTCAACACGCTGAATTCAGTTCAGATGCGCGATTTCTTTCAAGCCTATACAACAGAAGATCTCTCTGAATTCTTTAACGGTTGGGTGTTTCAACCGGGGTATCCAGATTTTAGGTTGAAGGGATTCAGCTATACCACACAATTTGTCGGATACGAATTGAATGTTCATGTAGACCAATACCTTCATCACAATTCCACCTACTTAAACAATGTTCCGTTGGAAGTCACCGTCATGGATTTTCAAGGAAATACAGATACAGTGCTCATGCACTTTTCTGGAGAATCGAGCACGGCGACGGCTACAGTTTTATTCGAACCTGCACTTGTTATGCTGAACAGAGCGGACAACTTGCATTATGCAACTCTTGCCGACGAGGCTTGGAATTCAACCACAGGTTCGCACGATTTAACCTTTGCGAATTTTGAATACGACGTGAATGATTTAGGAAACATGGACAGCATTTTTGTCCGAGCTGAAATGCATCTGACTTCGGCAGATCGTGTGGCTGCTATTCCATTTACAGATTACATTATTTCTCCAGATCGCTTTTGGCATGTGAACACCTACGCCAACGAAACGACTTCAACAAAAATGACCTTGAGGTTTAATGGCTCTGCAACTGCGACGAGCGCTTTGGACACTTCGTTGTTTCAATTGGTTCAACAATATGGAATGGATGAAAGCAATTTGGTGTTGCTTTATCGAGCCAGTGGATTTGATTCTTGGAGTGAAGCAAGTAATTCCACACTCATTTCTTCTGGAAGCACTACGAATTGGAACGGAAGATTTGAAGTGTTGAATCCACTTTCAGGAGATTATGCTTTCGCCTTTCATTCAGGAATTATTTTGGTGGAAGAAAATACTCACCCTTCCCTTCCATTTATAATAACCGCCAATGCTATTTCAAATTCGAATTTTAGCGGGAAATATTCCCTTACCAATGCAAGCGGACAGTTGTTGTTGAAGGGAAAAGTTACCAACGGAATTCAACTTGATATTTCGAATTATGCTGAAGGCATTTACTTTTTAGAACTGAACAGCGCAACGTACAAAGTGTTCTTGAAATAATATGGAATCACCTGCAACTTTTTCTACGCGTCGCGAATGGCTCTTTATATTCCTAGCCGGACTCTTCATTACGAATGCAATTACTGCAGAATTAATCTCAAGTAAACTTATTCAGATACCCATTCAAATTGGAAATTGGAAGCATAACTTCATCACGATTGTGGGCGTACTTCCCTGGCCTATTGTGTTTTTGCTAACTGATACATTGAATGAATTTTATGGTGAAAAAGCCGTTCGACGACTGTCTTGGATCACCACCATTCTAATTGGATACTGTTTTATTATTGTGCTTTTTGCCCTTCAAATACCCGCTGTTCCAGGCATTGGAGTATCAGACGATCAATTCGGGGCGGTGTTCGGACAAGCGCCTTGGATTATGGTTGGAAGTATTGCGGCGTTCTTGATTTCTCAATTGATGGATGTCACTATTTTCCACTGGATTAAAGGCAAAACTGGGAACAAATACATTTGGCTTCGAAGTACGGGAAGTACGGTGGTATCTCAAATTATAGACACCGTTGTGGTGTTATATATTGGATTTGTCCTTCCGGGAAAAATGGATTGGAACACCTTCGCCGAAGTAGCTCCGACAAATTATTTATTGAAGATGGGAATTGCCATTGCATTAACCCCGCTCATTTATGCGGTGCATGCAGGCATTCGGAAGTTTATCTAAGGAGTCCCTTTCCGAATTCAAATTTCATTCCGGTTGAAATGATTATGCCGGTAGATTTAAAGTCGAACGCGGATGCTGGATTATTGAATAAGTTTGTCCAACCTTGTTGTTTTGCCGCAGATAAATAAAACTTGTAACGCTTGGCTTTGGTCACACCTACTCCAACTTCTATTTGAGTAGATAATTCGAACTGAGCTGCGGTGCTGGTTGCGTCTTGCCAAGTGTAATCGATGATTTGTCCGCTTGCATCTAATACCGGCGTTTCTGCAATTGCCTTCAATAAATAACCGGGTACAAAGGCCACATTTCCGAAGATATAAGCGCGATTACCTAGCTGAACACCTAGTTTCAAGGGTACAGAGAAATAATTGAATTTATTTCGAATATCTGCTATACCCAATTGCGTTCCAACAGAATCGGTAAGCATAATGGAATTACTATATCCTCTTTGCACAAGATTGAATTCTCCTCCCACCGTTAGAAAACGGAAATGCACACGGTCAAAGGTTAGGCTCACGCTTCCACCAGCAATGTCTTTGGTAGTATATCCCGAAAGATTCGTGTTTACGTTGGCGATATTCAAACCTGCTTTAATTCCGAATTGTCTGTAGGGGGTTTGGGCGGCTGCGTTGAAGGCGAATAATCCGATTGTGATAATAGTGAAGGTAATCTTGCGAAATGTGCTCATGTTACAAAGGTAAGAGAAGTTAAGAAAAGGGAAGAAAAGGGAAGATTTTAGGGGCGAAATATTTTCCGCCCATATTGTAGGCGCATTTTTCGTTTTTTTTACGCGCGTGCGCTGGCAATGAAATAATAATCGGTGGTGTTATTGAAGCTGTTTTCGAAATCATGTCCAGACAGGGGTTTGTTGTTTGAGATGAAATCTTGTAACGTAAAAACATTCAATCCTATTTCATTGGAGAGAAAAGAATGTAATTCGAGTGGATTGGTATCGTAGAAGTCGCTTGCTCCTTTTCCGCATTCGAAGAGAATGGTTGGTTTGTGGGCTGCAAGCAAATTCTTTGCTCCTTTCAATACACCGAACTCGGCACCTTCAACATCTATTTTCACAAAGTGAATGGGTGTTGTGGTAGGAATAACATCATCGAGTAATTTCTTCTCGACGGTTATTTCTTCAATTTCCGGATTGTCGATGTCATATCTGCGACGCTTGATGCCGCTGTATGCAGGCGCGTTTTTCACCCATTGAAAAGTTGTTTCTCCTGATGAGTTTGATAAAGCGTAAGGAAAAATATCTGCTCTGTTCTTGTACTTCGAGCTGAGTTGATTGAATAGCGAAGGAATGGGTTCAAACGCGAAGTGCTTTCCTTGCGGAGCAAGTTTTAGCATGTAGTTGAGCATCTCTCCTTTGTGACATCCAATATCAATGCAGTTGAAGTTGGCTTGAATTCCGTCTTTCATGATTCTGCGCGTAAGCCTATCGTACTTCAAATTCTTCGTCAAATCGAAATGAAGAAATATAAGTAGCTCCCTTACTGCGTCTTTTATCTGGCTCACGGATAATTTTTTATAAAAATAGGAAACATTTGCAATTTCATTGCAAGAATGTTGCGGAGCAACGAATGCCCGTAGGGCGAATGTCTTCGACTAATGTTACAGAGCAACGAATGCCCTTTGGGCGAATCTCTGCGAGGAATGTCTTCGACGATTTTAAAAACAAAGTTCCAATTATGAAATAGGCATTACGTAGTAGGAATAAAATCTGTGATTTTCCAATTACGAAGTTTAATGTCGTATATTAGATCTCATCAATGTCGCTCTGGCGTTGGTGTTTAGCCAATAAATTATTCATTCAGTACGAAACTGTTTCCGCAAGGGAATGGTTTTTTGTGCTTTAAAAGCGGATTATGAAAATGAATTATTCAAGGAAAGAGTATTATGGAATGTTGAACACGAGTAACATCTTGTTGGGGAACAACACTGCTCAAGAGATTAAGGCTTCGAAGTACAATTACATTCAGAAGAAGGCGGCGGGACAATCGCTGTTTGAGTTTATAGCCATGTTGCGTGATTACTTCGCGCAATTGGAACAATATGAAATGAGTGCGCTGTTGAATGATTATCTGGAAACCTTGAAGGCGAGTTACTCGAGTTACTGCGGATGCTCCTTCCCTATTTACACGAAGGTGTATAAGGTTCGTTTGCCGAAGTGCACGTGCTGTGGGAAGAAGGTTTTGCATGCGGGGTTTTTCGAGTGAATGACATAGAACTCATTCTCATTGTGTTTCTCATTCTAACTCACAATCTCTTTTTAGAAACAGAATATGCAGGAGAAACGGATTGGGTGTACTAAAATTCCTATCGATTGGAATGTCTACTTAAGTAGACTTTTTCAAAAGTATGTTTGAGCATACTCTACAAAACTCATTCACATTCTCCTTGTGTTTCTCATTCTAACACTAAATCTCTATTTAGAAATAGTATCAGAAAGAGAAACGGAATGAGGAATTAATTACGTTGCAACGTACTCACCTCTTCCGCTTTCTGTTCACATAATACACTTCCCCCCCCCCCCTTCAGCGGTGGTGAGACTCTTATGGCAGAACAATAAAACTGAGGTAATCTTGCTCTTTAATAAATTTTTTTAACTTTATTCCCATTCTATTCAAATAAAAAATGAAAACACAAAAAAACACCCTAGCGCTATTATTTATTGTCTTTGGTTTAATCACTTTCACTGGCTGTTCAAAATATGAAGAAGGGCCTGGAATTAGTTTGCGCACTAAAAAATCGCGAGTGGTTGGAGAATGGCAAGTAACTACTTTCAAAATAAATGGTGCAGATTACTTAAATCAAACCTATTCAGATGTTTTCAATTGTTCATCTGGAAGTTCATTTAATTACACCAACACGGGTAACATTAAAATTGAGTGGACTTTTAAAAAAGACGGTAGTAGTGCAAGTGTCGTTAATACCGCATCACATGTTTTAGATTATTTTAGCTCTGATGCCCAATGCGCCGCAATTTACAACGATTCAAATGACTCAACTTCAGATACCTCAACTTGGGAATTTGCATCTGATAAAGAAGACCTTAAATTCACCTATTCAGATGGGACATCGGAAACATGGAACATTATTGAATTACGTGAAAATGAAATGAAATTGAAGTTAATCGATGGAACAGATATAATTGAAGTAACTCTTGAAAAGAAGTAATTTCAATCAAATAACAAAAGCCGAGGCGAATGCTTCGGTTTTTTTTATTCCTTACTCGATTTTACTGAACGCCTGCGCTTTCTGTTCACGTGATATTCTTCAACCGCTTCAGCGGTGGTGAGCCAATTGCGGCCGTCTTTATGGCCAGCGATTTTTCCTTGACGAATGAGTAAGCTTAAATATTCTTGTCCGTATGGAAGAGAGATCTCTTCCACAATGTCGGAGATGGGACGATAGCCATCGTGGGTGTTGTCTAAATGACTCAAGTAAATATCTAACGATCGCTCCAAAGCCTGCAATACAAGCAGCACTAACTTCTCGTAGTTTCCCTGATTGCCCTTGTTTAATGCGTCGTAATACTTCTTTCGATCTTGTTGCAAAATAATGGCAGGCGGATAACCAGCACTCATTAAAATGAGATTGAACATAAGCCTTACCGTTCTTCCATTTCCATCGAAAAAAGGATGTATCCAAACCATTCTGTGATGAAAGATTGTGGCGCGAACTATTAAAGGCAATTCCTTTTCTTGATTCACCCAATCTATTAATTCGTCCATGAGAGCATCTACCTTCAAGGCATTCGGAGGCGTGAAATTCGCTCCAGTAATGCGAACACCCGCATTGCGATAACGACCGGCATATTCCTTTTCAATGCGCTGCAATACCAATTCGTGTATGTGCAGAATGTCTTTGGACTTCATTCTGTATTTTGAATTTACCATGGTCTCCAGAACTTGAATGGCTTCATGGTGATTCAACGTTTCAAAATGTTCCCGCAACGACTTTCCACCTACCGTTAATCCGTCTGACAATATGATGCGTGTTTCCTGAAGCGTTAGCGTATTTCCTTCTATTCCGTTTGAGTGATAAGTCCATTCCATCATTAAGCTCTCTCGCAATCGCTCCATGGCAATGGCAGGTATCGGGCGCATTTGCGACAATCGCACTTTCTTCGCTTCAACGCGTTCGAGTAGTGATTGCACTTTTTCTATTCCCCAAGGGTTGGTTTGCCAATTCATTGTGCTAATATCGGTAAATTTTAATAATTACCTATCCGATACTTAATTAAAATTAGAATGTTGCTCCGCAACGAATGCCCTTTGGGCGAATCTCTTCGAGGAATGCCGATGGCTAATGTTGCGGAGCAACGAATGCCCTTTGGGCGAATCTCTTCGAGGAATGCCGATGACTAATGTTGCGATGCAACGAATGCCCTTTGGGCGAATCTCTGCGAGGAAAGCTTCGCGAATGTCTTCGACGATTATTGAATGTCTATTCGGATAGATTGTTGAGATTTAAAGAATACGCGGATCGAAAGCAAGACGCTCCTTTGAGATGATTTCAATTTTGAGAGCGTCGGGGTGATAAGGGTTGATGAGTAAATTGAATTCTTGCGGGACGATGCTGCTTGGGACTTTCAAGACAGGGGCTTTCAATTTTTGGACAAATGAGTCGCCCAAGTTCTGCGTAAAAACCGAAGGTGGATGAGCGTTCCAATTCTTGGGAAGATCTGCAATGGACAACATCTGAATCTTCAATGTATCTGGAATCTCAATTTCAACCAAATAGCGGTCGGTTGGTATTTCCATTACGCCATTCAAATGCGCAGTAATCTCAAGTAAAGCAAGCGCTCTGCTTTCCGAAGTATAGACCATGCGTGTGTGCTCGCTGTTCCATCGAAAACTTGAAGACATGGATGCACCAATGCCTTTCAAGGTATCTTTCAAATACTTCTTGCGATCTATTCTATAAACCAACATTACGCGAAGTTTCCATATTCAATTCTATTCAAACACTTACGCACTTCCGCAACACCGGAAAGGGTATCGAAGAGCGACTGAGGTGTAATGCCGTTCAACGATTGATTCGGCATTTCCAACCAACGATTGAATTTCACTTCTTCGTTGTTGAAGACCTCTTGGCCAAACGATAATAATTCAGATATGGCAACAACCAATTCAGACTCTTTGCTGTTTAGAACTGCTTCTTGTCTTTTGTTTAAGTTATAGGTTGTCTGCGCTATGCCCAAGACACCCAATAAAAATTTTATGGGTCTTTGCATGCGCTCGCTAAGCTCGTCTATGGTGGAATAAGGCAAGCCTTTTCGAATGATTTCTATTCTTCCCAAGCTGTTGCCATAAGCCATGGCACTTTCTTGAAGAACCGATTTTTTGGAATTGGAAGATTTCATGAGTAGCAATTATGTTGCTAATATAAAACAATTTTGCTTTCAAGCAAAGAATGTTCTTCGAACGAATCTCTTCGAGGAATGCTTCGCGAATGTCTTCGACGATTATAAAAAAATGGGAAGTCGAAGACATTCCTCGAAGAGATTCGCCCAAAGGGCATTCGTCTTTGACTTAGAGTTCTTTTTTCAGAAACAATCCCGTCAACGACTTCTTATTTTTTGCGACTTGCTCTGGCGTACCGGTGGCGACAACGTTTCCGCCGCCTTCACCGCCTTCGGGGCCCATGTCTATGAGGCAGTCGGCGCTTTTGATTACGTCCATGTTGTGCTCAATGACCAAGACGGTGTTGCCGCGTTCAACCAGTTGATTTAATACATTCAAAAGCATTTGAACGTCTTGAAAATGCAGTCCGGTTGTGGGTTCGTCTAAGATATAAATGGTTTTACCGGTGTCGCGCTTCGCCAATTCCGTAGAGAGTTTCACACGTTGTGCTTCTCCCCCACTGAGCGTTGTGCTGTGCTGTCCGAGTGTGATGTATCCCAATCCAACGTCGTTCAAGGTCTTCAGTGTGTTGTGAATGTTTCGGTGATTCTCGAAAAATCCTACGGCTTGCTCAACGGTCATGTTCAACACATCTGAAATGGTTTTTCCGTTGTAGAAAATCTCCAACGTCTCGCGGTTGTAGCGCTTGCCGTTGCACGCTTCGCAATGCACGTAAACGTCGGGAAGGAAATTCATTTCAATTAAACGAACACCTCCACCCTTGCACGTTTCACATCTTCCACCTGAAATATTGAAACTGAATCTCCCCGGCTGATAACCGCGGATACGCGATTC